>ANAW01000058.1:0-8099 GCA_000340945.1 Nocardiopsis synnemataformans DSM 44143
GGTCGACCGCCCCCGCGTCGGAGACGGCCGTGCTGCCGAGGCTGAGCGCCCTGGTGACCAGGGCCTGGGGGACCAGGTGGGCGACCACCCCGCCGATCCCGGAGTAGAGGACGCCCACCCCGGCGACGCAGCCCAGCAGGCCCAGGGCGACGGGCGCGGCGAAGGACCGGACCAGCATCGACAGCAGGGACTGCAACGCGATGACCGGCAGCGCGGCGACCGCGCCCAGCAGCGCCGCGACGACGCTGTTCCCGGGCAGCCAGCCGTCCAGGCCCAGGACGAGCCTCCCGGTCAGGGTCACCAGCGCGAGCAGGACGAGCTGCATGACCGCGGCCATCAGGGCGAGCGAGACGAGCTTGGCGCCGACGATCGCCAGGGCCCGCGCGGGGGTGGCCATCAACAGGTTCCAGTTGTGGCCGCGGTGCTCCATGCGCCAGGCGGCCGAGGCCGTCACCGCGATCCCCATCGACATGAACACCATGCCGTAGAAGATCACCACCTGGGACCAGTAGGGCGCCCACCCGGACGAGAGCGAGTCCTGGTTGTTCGCGTAGTTCACCGTCCCCGTGATGACCGCGAGCAGCGGCAGCACCACGGCCACGATCCACAGGGCCGAGCGCCGCAGCTTGGCGAGTTCGGCGAGGACCATCCCCATCACGCCTCCGTCCGGTCGAAGCGGTGGCTGGCCACGGCGAACAGCGCGGCCACGAGCACCAGGAACGCGGCCAGCCAGCCGTACCCGGGCGTGACCGCGACGAAGCCGTCCTCGCCCGTGCCCAGCGGGGAGACGACCGCGTAGTACCCCCAGGGCAGCGCGTACGCCAGCGCCGGGGGCATCAGCAGGGAGAACACCCCGCAGAACGAGCCGAGCAGCCCGAGCGCCATGCCGACGAGCTGGTTCTCCACCCGGGCGGCCAGCAGCACGTGCAGGCACAGCATCGCCAGGTCCACCAGGAGCAGACCGGCGGCGTACTGGACCCACGTCCCCGGGGACAGCGGCACGGTGATCCCGGCCGCCAGGCCCGCCGCGACCACCAGCGCGGTCTGGACGGCCACCGCGACCGCCAGCAGCCCGCCCAGCACCGCGACCTTGGCGCGGCACAGCCGCCCCGGACCGAACCCGGCCACCTGCGACAGCGTCCAGCCCCGGCCCTGGTGCTCGATGTCGACCTGCCTGCTGGCCAGCACCGCGACCAGGAGGGGGGAGGTCATGGCCGCGGTCATGACGTAGCTCATGAGCAGGCTCTCCCACGGCTGGGCGGCCGGATCGCCGAAGCCCTCCCGCGCGGAGTCCGACATCAGGTTCGCGCAGGTCAGGGCGACGACGGCGGCCACCATGACCGCGCAGACCACCACGACGCGCAGCCTGCGCGCCTTGCGCAGTTCGAGGTTCACCGCCACCGGGGTCACAGCAGCCCCTCACGGCCGGTGAGGTCCATGAAGACCTCCTCCAGGGACTGCTGGACGCGCCGCACCCCGTGGACCGGTACGTCGCCCTCGACCAGCCGCCGCACGAGCGCGGCGGTGTCCTCGTCACCGAACCCGGACAGCCGCACGCCCCGCTCCGCGCGCACGGCGGGGATGCCCAGGGCCAGGGCCCGGCCGGGTTCGGGGGTGTCCACGAGCAGGTCCGGCACGCTGCGGTGGAACAGCTCGGTCCGCGTGCCCTGGAAGACCAGCCTCCCCCGGCCGAGGATGCCCAGCACCGAGGCCATCCTGTCGATCTCGTCGAGCAGGTGGCTGGAGACCATGACCGTGACGCCGTCCTCCGCCAGCGACACCAGCAGTTCGCGGATCTCCTCGATGCCAGCCGGGTCCAGGCCGTTGGTGGGCTCGTCGAGGACGAGCAGGCGCGGCTCCCGCGCCAGGGCCATCGCGATGCCCAGGCGCTGCTTCATCCCCAGCGAGTACGCGCGGACGGGCTTGCCCATGTGCTCCTGGAGGCGCACGGTGGCGACCGCGCGGGAGACCTGCCGGTCGCTGAGCCCGAGCATCCGCTGGACGATCGCCATGTTCTCCCGCCCGGTCAGGTGGGCGTACCCGGGGGGCGCCTCGATGAGGGAGCCGATCTCCCGCAGCAGGGCGGGGCGCGTGTCCGGGTTCATCGGCCGTCCGAAGACGGTGATCTCGCCCCGGGTGGGCCGGGCCAGCGACAGCAGCATCTTCATGGTGGTGGACTTGCCCGAGCCGTTGGGGCCCAGGAAGCCGTAGACGCAGCCCGGCGGCACCCGCAGGTCGAGGTCGTCGACGACGGTGCGCGCACCGTAGGCCTTCGTCAGGTGGTGGGTGGTGATGATGTGGTCCATGGAACTCCTTCCGCCAAGGAGCCTCCGCCGCCGGGCCCGAGGAGGGCATCGTGCCGGGGGAGGGGAAACGCGCTCGTACCGCGGTAGGAGGAGGGGGCTCCGGGCACGCGGAGCCGGAAGGGGACGCGGTGCCGGGGGCCGCGGGGCCTCGGGCGGGCCCGCTCACGCCTCCCGGAGCAGGTCCTCGCGGCCCACCAGCCCGGCGCGGAACGCGAACAGCACGGCCTGCACCCGGTCGCGGGAGCCGGTCTTGGCCAGGACGTGGCCGACGTGGGTCTTGACCGTGGGCATGGACAGCACGAGGCGCTCGCAGATCTCCGTGTTCGTGTACCCCAGCGCCACGGCGACGAGGACCTCCTGCTCGCGCGGGGTCAGCGATGCGACGGCGCGGCGGGTGTCCCTGCCGATCGGGGCCGGACGGGAGGACGGGCCGCCGAGCAGCGGGCGCACGTGCCCGAGCAGCCTGCGCGTGGAGCTGGCGGAGATGACGGAGTCGCCGCGGTGCACGGTCCGCACGGCCTCCAGCAGCTCCTCGGGCGGGGTGTTCTTGAGCAGGAAGCCCGCGGCTCCGGCCTCGACGCCCTCGACCACGTACTCGTCGGTGTCGAAGGTGGTGAGGATGACGATGCGGCAGCCCGCCCCGGAGGAGACGAGGGAGCGCGTGGCGCTCAGCCCGTCCGTGCCGGGCATCTGGACGTCCATGAGCAGGACGTCGACGGGGTCGGAGCCCTGACGGGCGAGGGCCTGCGCCCCGTCGCCCGCCTCCCACGCCACGGCCAGGTCCGGCTGGGAGTCGATGACCATCGCCATGCCCGCCGTGAACAGCACCTGGTCGTCGGCCAGCCCCACGCGGATCACGCGTCCTCCCAGGGGACCACCGCGCGCACCCGCCAGGTGCCGGTGGCGTCGTCGGCGCCGACCTCCAGGGTGCCGCCGTGCAGGCCGACGCGCTCGCGCATGCCGACCAGGCCGTGGCCGGGGCCGCGCCGACCGCCGTCCGGGGTCGTCCCGGTGGTGGAGGGTCCGGAGGGCGCCCCGGTGGCGGAGGGACCCGCGTGTACCGAGGAGCCCGAAGTGCTCTTGGGAACGGGGAAGCCTGTGGACGTCCGGGATTCTGAGGGGCCGGTGGGCCCGGAGGGTGACCCGGTGGGGGAGGGACCGCCAAGGGTGGAGGGGTCCGCGGGTATCGAGGGGCTTGGGCGTCCGCTGGGCATGGAGAGGCCCCCGGGCACCGGGAGGACTGCTCGTGCCGGGAGGGCCGCGCGCGCCGAGGGCGCCGAGGGCGCGGTCTCGCGGACGGCGTTGGCCACGTCGACCCCGACCCGTCCGGGCGACCACGTGAGCTCGACCCGCACGGCGGCGGGCCCCCCGTGCTTCAACGCGTTGGCGAGGGACTCCTGGACGACGCGGTAGACCGTCAGGGACGCGGTCGCCGGCAGGGTCGCCGGGGCGTCCGGGGCCGTCCGGCCGCCGCGCGGGACGGCCGGGGGCCCGTGCTGGACCAGGCGGATCCGCAGACCGGCGCGGCGGTACTCCTCGACGAGGCCGGGCAGGTCGCCGACCCCGGGGGCGGGGGCGGCCCCGCGCTCCTCGCCGTCGCGCAGGACGCCCAGGAGCTGGTGCAGTTCCGCCGCCGACTCGCGTCCCACCTGGGCGATGGTGGCCAGGGCGGTCACCGCGCGCTCCGGGGCGGCGTTCGCGGCGTAGCGCCCGCCGTCGGCCTGGGCGACGATGACGTTCAGCGAGTGCGCGAGGATGTCGTGCATCTCCCGGGCGATGCGGGTCCGCTCGTCGAGCGCGGCCAGGCGCACCTCCTGCTCCCGCTGGGTCTCCAGCAGCCGGGCGTGCTCCACGACGCGGGCGAACTCCTCGCGGTTGCGCCTGCGGAACGCTCCGAGCAGGGAGAACAGCGCGACCGCCGTCCACGCGGAGAAGACGCTGTTGAGGCGCAGCTCCGGGTCCGTCGAGAGCGCCTCGGCCGGAACGTCGAGAACCCCCCACGCCGCTCCGGCCAGGAGCAGGGCGAATCCGACGACCCGCCACGGGCGGGCGAGTTCGGCCTGCACCGTGTAGGCGGCGACCAGGGCGCTGACCAGCGTCGTCGCGGTGAGGTGCTCCAGCCACAGGATGTGGCACGCCAGCAGCACCGCCAGGGCCGCCAGGGCCGGGAGCGGGCACAGGCGGCGCAGGGCCAGGGCGGCGCAGCACCCGGCGGTCATACCGAGGTAGGCCCACGACTCGGGGGTGTGGAACCCGGACACCGGCAGGGACACCACCGACAGGCCGAACCAGACCGCCGCCCAGAGCGCGTCCACGGCGAGGGCGTGGCCGCGGGCCCAGAGCGCGGCGCGGTCCAGGAGGGAGCGTGGGGACAGGTCGGCCATGCCTCCACGATAGGAACGCGCGGACCGCGAAGCCTCATGCCCCGGCATGAGACCGCGGCGTCCGAAAGGCGGCCCCGGAGCCAGGCGGCACCGTCGAAGGGCAGGTCGGGGGTTGTGGCGTGTCCAGGAGGCGCCGCACGGAGGACGCCTATCCTGGGGAGCGCCCGCGACGCGGCGGGCGCACTCCACCCAGGGAAATGAGACATGAACGTACTGCTCACCGGTGGTGCCGGGTACATCGGCTCCCACACGGCGGTCGAACTCCTCGAAGCCGGGCACGAGGTCGTGGTCGTGGACCTCCTCTCCAACAGCCACGAGGAGGCCCTGCGCCGCGTCGAGCGCATCACCGGGCGCACCGTCGCCTTCCACCGGGCCGACTGCGCCGACCCCGAGGCGATGCGCCGGGTCTTCGCCGAGCACCGCGTCGACGCCGTCATCCACATGGCCGGGCTCAAGGCCGTGGGGGAGTCGGTGGAGCAGCCGCTGCGCTACTACCGCAACAACATGGACGCCCTGTTCACGCTCATCGAGGTGATGGACGAGCACGACGTGCGCGACCTGGTGTTCAGCTCCTCGGCCACCGTCTACGGCGACCCCGAGCGGGTGCCGATCACCGAGGACAGCGCCCTGTCCGCCACCAACCCCTACGGCGCCACCAAGCTGTTCGCCGAGCGCGTCCTCCAGGACACGGCCGCCGCCGACCCGCGCTGGCGGATCACCGCCCTGCGCTACTTCAACCCCATCGGCGCCCACCCCAGCGGCCTGATCGGCGAGGACCCCCAGGGCGTCCCCAACAACCTCTTCCCCTACGTCGCGCAGGTCGCCTCGGGCCGCCGCGAGCGGCTGAACGTGTTCGGCGACGACTACGACACCCCCGACGGCACCGGCGTGCGCGACTACCTGCACGTGGTGGACCTGGCGCAGGGGCACATGGCCGCCGTGGAGCACCTCGCCGACGCGTCCGGGTACCGCGTGTACAACCTGGGCACCGGGCAGGGCACCTCCGTCCTGGAGGGCCTGCACGCCTTCGAGCGCGCCACCGGCGCGGCCGTGCCGTACGCGGTGGTCGACCGCCGCCCCGGCGACATCGCCGTGTGCTTCGCCGACCCCTCGGCCGCCGCCCGCGACCTGGGCTGGAAGGCCGCGCGCACGGTGGACGACGCCTGCCGGGACGCGTGGCGCTGGCAGTCGGCCAACCCCGCGGGCTTCACGGCCTGAGCCCCGGGGGAGCCCCCGGGCGGACCCGCGGCGCGTGCTGAGCCGGACCGCACACGCGGGCGGGGCCCTCCGGGCGCGTGCAACGCCCTAGACTGGGCGGACATCCCTGTACTTCCTGCGGAAGGTCCTCCGTCGTGTCCGTTGGTGCTGAGAGCACGTTCGACACCGTTCTCGTCGTCGACTTCGGTGCGCAGTACGCGCAGCTGATCGCACGCCGCGTCCGCGAATGCCACGTGCACAGCGAGATCGTGCCCTCGACCATGCCCGTCGAGGAGATGCTCGCCAAGAGACCCAAGGCCATCATCCTCTCCGGCGGACCGTCGTCGGTCTACGCCGAGGGAGCCCCGAACCTGGGCCCCGAGCTGTTCGAGACCGGGGTGCCCACCTTCGGCATCTGCTACGGCTTCCAGGCGATGACCCGGGCCCTGGGCGGCACCGTCGCCAGGACCGACCTCAGCGAGTTCGGCCGCACCGAGCTGTCGGCGGTCACCGACTCCCTGCTGTTCGCCGGGATGCCCGCCGAGCAGCTGGTCTGGATGTCGCACGGCGACTCGGTGGTGGAGGCCCCCGAGGGCTTCGCCACGACCGCCAGCACCGCGGGGGCCCCGGTCGCCGCGTTCGAGCACACCGGCCGCAGCCTCTTCGGCGTCCAGTTCCACCCCGAGGTCCTGCACACCGAGCACGGCCAGGAGGTGCTGCGCCGCTTCCTCTACGAGGGCGCCGGGTGCCGCCCCACCTGGACGATGGTGAACATCGTCGAGGAGCAGCTGGAGCGCATCCGCGAGCACATCGGCGACAAGCGCGTCATCTGCGCGCTGAGCGGCGGCGTGGACTCCGCCGTGGCCGGTGCCCTGGTGCAGCGCGCCGTCGGCGACCAGCTGACCTGCGTCTTCGTCGACCACGGCCTGCTGCGCAAGGGCGAGGCCGAGCAGGTGGAGAAGGACTTCGTCGCGATCACGGGCGCCAAGCTCAAGGTCGTGGACGCCGAGGAGCGGTTCCTGTCCGCCCTGGCGGGGGTCTCCGACCCCGAGGAGAAGCGCAAGATCATCGGCCGCGAGTTCATCCGCGTGTTCGAGCAGGCGGCCCGCGAGGTCGTCGCCGAGAGCGGCGAGGCCGGCGCCGAGGTCGAGTTCCTGGTGCAGGGCACCCTCTACCCGGACGTGGTGGAGTCCGGCGGCGGCACCGGCACCGCCAACATCAAGTCCCACCACAACGTGGGCGGCCTGCCCGACGACCTCCAGTTCACGCTGGTGGAGCCGCTGCGCGAGCTGTTCAAGGACGAGGTGCGCAAGGTCGGCGAGGAGCTGGGCCTGCCCGCCGAGATGGTCTGGCGCCAGCCCTTCCCCGGCCCCGGCCTGGCCATCCGCATCATCGGCGAGGTCACCCGCGAGCGCCTGGAGATCCTGCGCGAGGCCGACGCGATCGCCCGCGAGGAGCTGACCCGCGCCGGGCTGGACCGCGACATCTGGCAGTGCCCGGTGGTGCTGCTCGCCGACGTGCGGTCGGTGGGCGTGCAGGGGGACGGGCGCACCTACGGCCACCCGGTCGTGCTGCGCCCGGTCAGCAGCGAGGACGCCATGACCGCCGACTGGTCGCGCGTGCCCTACGACGTGCTGGCCAGGATCTCCAACCGGATCACCAACGAGGTGCGCGAGATCAACCGGGTGACGCTGGATGTGACCAGCAAGCCCCCGGGCACCATCGAGTGGGAGTAGCCCCCTGGGGGAGTGAACCCCCGGGAGAGCAGGCCTTCCCAAGGCAGCGGACGGGCCCGGGGGTGACGACGCGTCGTCACCCCCGGGCCCGTCCGTGCGTCGGGGAGGTGCCGTCCCGGGTCCCGGGCCTCATGGGGGTTGAGCGTATGCGGTCGTGCTCGCGTCAGCTGGTGGGGGTTTGGTTTTAATGCTTTTGGTGGTTGGGGGTGTGTGGTCGTGCTCAGCTCAGCTGGTGGGGGGTTTGAAGTCCAGCCCCGTGGTGGTTGAAGGTGCACGTACGCGCCTTCCTCAACCCGTGGGGGGTTGAGGATGTGCGTTCGCGCTCACGTCAGCCAGTGGGGGGGTTTGAAGCTCAATCCGAGGGGGTTTGAAGCCCGGCCCGAGGGGGGTTTGAAGCTCAGCCCGAGGGGGTTTTGAACCCCGGCTCGAGGGGGGGGTTTGAAGCTCAGCCCGAGGGGGGTTTGAAGCTCAGCCGT
>ANAW01000059.1:0-13809 GCA_000340945.1 Nocardiopsis synnemataformans DSM 44143
GTGGGGGTGGTACGAACGTGTACGTTTGCGCCCTCCAGAGGTCAGGGGGTTGTAGAGCGTGCAGCAGAGCCCGGCCACAGACCGTGCAGGTTCGCGGAACCTGAGCCATAAACCGTGCAGGTTCGCGGAACCTGAGCCATAGACCCTGTACGTGTGCGGAACCTCAGCCATAGACCCTGTACGTGCCCTGGACATGAGCCACGGTATTTTTTCTTCTGTTTTCTCTTTTTTGTTTTCTATGGTTGCGGGTATATCTAAATTATTTCCCTGTCTGCTGGCATGCGGACCCGAGCCACGAGCCCGATTTCCAGCGCACCGTCAGTGGCTGCTGTTTATGGGCGTGCGTTTTTGGGCCTGGGTTGTGGTGCGGGAGGGCGGTGACCTGATCCGTGACTACCTGCCTGTCTGTGGTGGGGCTTCAAACCCCCCTGTACTCAAGGTCGCTCGTCATGCCTTCCTTTCACCCCCTGACCTCTGGAGGGCGCGAACGTGCACGTTCGTACCACCCCCAGCGGCGGGGCCTGGAAAAAGTGAAAGGTGTCGGCGTGGGGTGGTGGCTAAGCCGCTTATCACGCACTTCGCGGACGCCCTGTCGACCGCGGCACTGGAGAACCGGGGCGAAGCACGCGATGCGCTCACCCCCAGGACAACCGACGTGCACATCGCGTGGTCCCCAGCACCGGAGAAGACCCCCTACGTCCGGGCAGGGAGCCTGAGCCCTACGGCCAACCCCCACACCCCTACCGTGCACTGGTGTTTTCCGTTTGAACCCCGCCGTGTCCGAGGAAGGCAGCACCGTGCACGCTCAACCACAGAACGGCTGAGCTTCAAACCCCCCTCGAGCCGGGGTTCAAACCCCCCTCGAGCCGGGGTTCAAACCCCCCTCGGGCTGGGGTTCAAACCCCCCTTGGGTTGAGCTTCAAACCCCCCACGGGCCGGGCTTCAAACCCCCCTCGGGCTGAGCTTCAAACCCCCCTCGGGCTGGGGTTCAAACCCCCCTCGGGGCGGGGTTCAAACCCCCACGGGTGGGCGTGGGTGCGAACGCACATCCTCAACCCCCGCAGGCTGAGGCGAGCGCGGCCACACGTCCTCAACCCCTCACACAATTAAGATCTGAAACCCACCCCGAGCAAAGGCGAGCGAAAACGCACACCCTTGACCCCCACAAAGCTGAGCTTCAAAAAACCCACAGACTGACGCGAGCGGAATTGTGCGAGCTTAATCAGTCCACGATGTGCTCGATGTTGATCTCCGTGGCCTCCGCGCCCGCCCGGTGGTTGAGGACGAGCGTCCGCGGCTCCATGTCGTCGCGGAGTATGAACACCAGCTCGCCCCCCGCGGTGGCCCCGGGGCCGATCCCGGCCGGGTCCCACAGCGGGGCCTCGACCTCGCGCACGGACGGCGCCTGGGCGCTGACGGGTTCACCGCTGGTCGTCATGTGCTGCGCCGCGTGGTCGAACTCCACCAGTTCGTCGCTGGCGTTGAACAGCTCCAGGTCCACCACGCAGTACTGGCCGGTCGACGGCAGCTCCGAGCGGATGTTGTGCTCGGTCAGGCCGCAGCTGACCCCGCTGATGCGGTACTCGACCATGCGGTCGGCCGAGGCGCCCGACATCCCGTCGGGCACCGCGCTGGGCGCCTCCTCCTCGTCGGCGCCGGGGGCCTCGTCGTCGGGCGCGGGCTCCTGCGGTTCCTGGGCTGTGCCCGTCTGCTCGGAGGCGTCCCCCTGGGAGTCCCCGTCCCCGAAGAGCGACCAGTCGCTGAGGTTGGTCAGCACGGTCGCCATGACGACCAGCGCCGCCAGCAGCGCCACGGCGCCCAGCACCAGGGCCACGACCGCCCCCCTGCGCCGGTTCGGCGCGGCGGGCTGGTGCGGTGGCGGCGGCACCGGCGGAACGTAGGGCTGCGGACCCCGGCGGCCGGTCTGCTGGTCGGCCGGGGGGACCATCGGGATCGGGCCGGTCGAGGCCGGGTGCGGCGCCTGGGGGGGACCGGTCACGGGCCGGGGCTGCTGCACCGGCCCGCCCGGAGCCTGGACTCCGGGGGCCGGGCCGCCCTGGCCCCCAGGCGGGGGGCCGGCGGGGTGGGCGGCCGGATGGCCCGGCGGGGGACCCTGCGGACGCGGGTAGTTGCCCGTCTGGTGCACGGGCGGGGGCATGGGCGGCGCGCCCTGGTACTGACCGGCCATCGGGGGCCGCATGCCTCCCACGCTCTGGGGCGGGTGGCCCTGCTGGGGGTGGGGCATGCCGGGCGGGGGCATCGGGGGCAGGTTGGGCCGCCACGACTGGTGCAGCGCGTGGGAGACCATGTCGTTGGGGTTGCTGTTGTCCTCGCCGCCCGCCAGCTCCAGCAGCAGGTCCTGCGCGGTGGGGCGGCGGTTCGGCTCCTTGGCCAGCGCGCGCGTCACCAGGCGGTCCAGAGGGCTGTCCAGGTTGCCGATCTGGGGCTCGGCGAACAGCACCCGCTTGCCCAGCGTCATCGCGTCGCCGTTGCCGAAGGGGTGGGTGCCGTTCCCGGCGAAGGCCACCAGGCAGCCCCAGGCGAAGATGTCCGCCGAGGTGGTGACCTTCTCCTCCAGCAGCTGCTCGGGCGCCATCCAGCCGGGGCTGCCCATGACGATGCCGGTCTGGGTGTGGTTGGTGGCGGTGTTCATCGCGCGGGCGATGCCGAAGTCGATCACCCGGGGCCCCGAGAGCGACAGCAGCACGTTGGCGGGCTTGAGGTCGCGGTGGACCAGCCCGGTGCGGTGGATGGCGGCCAGGGCGGCCGCCACGCCCAGCGCGAAGCCGTGCAGCGTCGAGGAGTCCAGGGGACCGTTCTCGGCGATGTGCTCCGCCAGGGCGGTGCCCGCGATGTACTCGGTGACCATGTAGGGACGGTTCTCGAACGTCCCGTGGTCGAGCACCTTGGCGGTGCAGAAGGAGGCGACCTTGCGGGCGTTCTCCATCTCGTCGCGAAAGCGCGCCCGCGTCGCCTCGTCGAAGGCGAGCTCCGGGCGGATGACCTTGATGGCTACCTGGTTGTTGCGCTCGGGAGTGCTGCCCAGGTAGACGGTTCCCATGCCGCCGCTACCCAGCTTCCCGGACAGCACGTAGGGACCGATGGTGGCCGGATCCCCGGCGGCCAGCGGTTCCAGGTTCTTCGGGAGCCCATCCGACGGCAAGCGACCCTCCCCGACGGTGTCCAAACTCCGCCTTGCCCCAAGGTAGCGGTGTTTGTGCCCGGATTCCCACTCACGGGCCTGATTGGGCCGTTCTGGGGGCGGGCGGAAACTGACATGACAGTGGTGACGATCCCCGAACCGCGTCCGAGGTTCCCGTTTTCCTCTGACGGCGTACGCGCCGACGGGAGGCGGTGAACACACCGACGCCCCTGGAGGGCTCTGTGTTCACGCAAGGTGGGGGTTCCTTTACGATTGGGGACTCGTGACCGTTAATACCACCGTAACCGTGCGGGTCCCCGCGAAGGTGAACCTCCAGTTGGCGGTGGGGCCCAGACGTGAGGACGGGTTCCACGACCTCGTCAACGTGTTCCACGCCGTCTCGCTGTTCGATGAGGTTACCGTCAAGGCGGCTTCCTCGCGTCGACCGAGCCCGTCCGGCGGTGTCGGATCCGCCGCCGCCGAGGTCTTCGCCGGACTGACCGCGGGCGGTGCGCTGGGGTCCCACCTGTCCCGTGTGCCCCTGGACGGGTCCAACCTGGCCGCGCGTGCCGTGACCCTGCTGGCGGAGCGGACCGGCCGGGGGTTCCCGGTCACGGTCCACCTGGACAAGCACATCCCGGTGGCGGGCGGCATGGCCGGGGGCAGCGCGGACGCCGCGGCCGCCCTGCTGGCCTGCGACCGCCTGTGGGGCTGCGGCCTGCCGCTGGACGAACTGCTCGGGTACGCGGCCGACCTGGGCAGCGACGTGCCCTTCGCGCTCCTGGGCGCCACGGCGGTGGGCATGGGGCGCGGGGAGATCCTGCGGCCGACGACCAGCCCGGGAAGGTTCCGGTGGGTCTTCGCGCTGTCGGCGCACGGGCTGTCCACGGCCGCCGTGTTCGCCGAGTACGACCGCATCCGCCCGGACGCCCCCGAGCCCCGGGAGGACCGGGCGCTGGCCGACGCGCTCGCCAGCGGCGACCCGGCGGCCCTGGGCGCGGCGCTGACCAACGACCTCCAGGAGGCCGCGCTCTCGCTGCTGCCCGAACTGGAGCGCACCCTCAAGACCGGCGCCGGAGCGGGGGCCCTGGGCTCCCTGGTGTCGGGCTCGGGCCCGACCTGCGCCTTCCTGGTCGGCGGGGGCGGCGAGGAGGAGCCGGTCGTCGCGCGGCGGGAGGCCGCGGTGGTGGCGGCGCTGGAGGGCAGCGGGCTGTGCGAGCAGGTCGTGACGGCGTACGGCGACGTCCCCGGGGCCACTGTCCTGTGACCTAAATCACTTCTGCTTTTCCTGGTCGGAGAGGGCTCCCGCCAGTTGACCTCAACCTTTGTTGGGGTTCAACACTGGTGGACATGACGACCGCAGCCGCCCTCTCGCGCTACGCCGACCTGCCCGCCCTCATCGGACTCATGGAGGGTGACGAGAAGCACAACGGAGCGGCCCACTCAACGCTCGACATCGTGTGGGTGCTCTACGACCGTGTGCTGTCCGTCACCCTCGGGACCGCCGACGACCCGGCCCGGGACCGCTTCCTGCTCTCCAAGGGACACGGCCCCGCCGCCTTCTACGCCGTGCTCGCGGCCAAGGGCTTCCTGGACGTCCCGGCGCTGCGCGGCTGGACCGCCTTCGACTCCCCGCTCGGCCACCACCCGGACCGCCTGCTCGTGCCGGGGGCGGAGATCGGCAGCGGGTCGCTCGGCCACGGGCTCCCCCTGGGGCTGGGCAGCGCGCTCGGCCTGCGCGCCCAGGGGATCCGCCGCCCCGACGGCGCGCGGCCCCGCGTCGTGGTGCTCGTCGGCGACGGCGAACTCGACGAGGGCAGCAACCACGAGGCCATCGCGGTGGCCGGACGGCTCGGCGTGGACAACCTCACCGTCGTCGCCGTGGACAACGCCTCCGCCAGCCACGGGTGGCCGGGCGGGATCGGCGCCCGTTTCGAGGTCGAGGGCTGGGAGGCCCGCGACGTCTCCGGACGCGACCACGACGCCCTGTACGGGGCACTCACCCGTCCCCACCCCGGACGGCCGCTGGCCGTCGTCGCCCGCGTCCGCTCCTAGGAGAACCCCATGCGTGACACCTTCGCCGCCACCGTCAACCGGGCCATGGACACCGACCCCCGCCTGACCGTCGTCCTGGCCGCCATCTCCGCGGGCATGTTCCGGGGCGCCGCCGCCCGCCACCCCGGGCGGGTGATCGACGTGGGCATCCGGGAGCAGGCCATGATCGGCGTCGCCGGGGGACTGGCCCTGACCGGGATGCGCCCGGTCGTGCACAGCTACGCGCCGTTCCTGGTGGAGCGGCCCTTCGAACAGGTCAAGCTGGACCTGGGCCACCAGGGCGTCGGCGCCGTCCTGGTGAGCATCGGCGGCTCCTACGACGCCTCGGAGGAGGGGCGCACCCACCAGGCGCCCGGCGACGTGGCGCTGCTGGACACCCTGCCGGGGTGGACCGTGTACGCGCCGGGGCACCCCGACGAGGTGCGCGCCGCCCTGGAGGCCGCCCTGCCGGGCGAGGACCGCGTGTACGTGCGGCTGTCGGGGAACTCCAACCGCGCGGCGATGCCGTTGGACGGACGCCTCGGCGTGGTGCGGACGGGCTCCCCGCGCTCGGCCGGGGTGGTGGTGGCGGTCGGGCCGATGCTGGACCGGGTGCTGGAGGCCACCGCCGACCTGGACGTGACGGTCGCCTACACGGCCACCGTGCGCCCCTTCGACCGCGAGGGGCTGAGCGCGCTCGTCGGCGCGGCGGGCAACGCCGACGTGCTGGTGGTGGAGCCCTACCTGCGCGGCACCTCGGCGCACGAGGTCGCCGCGGCGCTGGCCGACCGGCGCCACCGCCAGCTGGGCCTGGGCGTGGCCCGGGACCGCGAGGTGCGCGCCTACGGGACCCCGGCGCAGCACGCGCGGACGCACGGGCTGGACACCGAGGGCATCGCCAAGGCCGCCCGGGCCTTCTTCCTGGTGTGAACTGTTCCCGGTCTGACCTGCTCCCGGCGTGACGCACGTGCTCCCGGCGTGACGCACGTACGCCTGGCGTGACGCGCGTGCTCCCGGTGTGAAGCACGGAGGCGCGGACCACCGGGCCCGAGCGGGTTCTCCCGCCCGCCGGTGGTCCACGCCCCTCGGGGCCCGCCCGGAGGAGGGGCTCTTCAGCCCCCGCCCGAAGGCGCGGTCCCCTGCGTCCCGCCCGCTTCCACGGCGGGCAGGACGGTCGACCGGACCCGCCCGGGGCCCTGCGTGGTGCGGCCCCGGGCGCCCCGGCCCGTTACTTGACGGCGCCCATCGACAGGCCGCGCACGAGCTGGCGCTGGGCCGCCCAGCCGATCACCACGATGGGCAGCGACGCCATGACGGCCGCCGCCGCCAGCTGCGCCACGAACAGTCCCTCACTCGTGATGAAGCCGGTCAGGAACACCGGGACGGTCGCGGCCCGGGCGGCGGTCAGGTTGACCGCGAAGAAGAACTCGTTCCAGGCGAAGATCATGCAGATCAGGGCGGTCGCCGCGATGCCCGGGGCCATCACCGGCATCATCACCGACCACAGCACGCGCGCCAGCCCGGCGCCCTCCACCCGGGCCGCCTCCACGATCGCCTTGGGCACCTCCAGGAAGAACGACCGCAGCATCCACACCGCGATGGGCAGGTTCATCGCCGTGTACAGCACCACCAGGGTCCACACGTTGTCCAGCATCGACAGCTGCGAGGCGGCGACGTAGATCGGCACCACGACCGCCACCACCGGCAGCATCTTCGTCGAGATGAAGAAGAACAGCACGTCCTGGGTCCGCTTGACCGGGGCCACCGACAGCGCGTAGGCGGCGGGCAGCCCGAGCAGCAGCACCAGGAGTGTGGACGCCAGGGTGGCGATCATCGAGTTGCCCAGGTACGGCAGGAAGTCCGCGCCCAGGACGGTGGAGAAGCGGTCCAGCGTCGGCTGGAAGAAGAGCGTCGGCGGGTCGGTCGCGGCCTGGTTCTCCTCCTTGAACGCCGTCAGCACCAGCCACAGAACCGGGAACACGAAGACCAGTCCCACGGCCCACGTGAACACGGTGAGGGCGGCGCTCCCCAGTCGGGCCCGGGAGCGGCGGGCCCCGCGCGGCGCGCGTGCGGCGACGGCGCCGCCTCCGGCGCCCGCGGGGCGTTCGGGGGCTCGGGCGGTCACTGGCTCGCCTCCTGTGCGTTCATGAACGTGCGGAAGATCAGCCGCAGGGCCAGCGTCGCCACGATGATGGTGCCGACCACCACCACGACGCCCATGGCCGCGGACTGGCCGATGTCGAACCCGAGGAAGGTCCGCTGGTAGACGTAGAAGGGCAGGTTGGAGCTGGCGGTGCCCGGCCCGCCCTGGGTCATCATGTAGATCGTGTCGAAGGTGTTCACCACGTAGACCGACCCCAGCAGCACGCCCAGCTCGATGTAGCGGCGCAGGTGCGGCAGGGTGATCCAGGCGAACATCTGCCACCGGGACGCGCCGTCGACCTGGCCCGCCTCCAGCACGTCACCGCCCTGGCTCTGGAGTCCCGCCAGCACCAGCAGCATCATGAACGGCGTCCACTGCCAGACCAGCGCGGCCACCACCGACAGCACCGGCGCCTGGGAGACCCAGTCGAACGACTCGACCCCGAACGGCGACAGCACGAAGTTCACCAGGCCGAACACCGGCTCCAGCATGATGTGCTTCCACAGCAGCGCCGTGGCCACGGGCAGGATCAGGAACGGGGTGATGACGAACGTGCGCACCACGCCGCGCCCCCGGAACCTGCGGTCCAGCAGCAGCGCCAGCCCGATGCCCAGCAGCATCGCCACCACGACGCAGGAGGCGGTGATCAGCACCGTGTTCGCCGCCGCGCCCAGGAACTGCCGGTCGGTGAAGACCGCCGCGTAGTTGGCCAGGCCCACCCAGGCCTGGGAGTCCGGCCGCAGCAGGTTCCACGAGCGCAGCGAGTACACGACCGTCGCCAGGAACGGCAGCTGCGTGACGACCAGCATGAACACCAGGGCGGGCAGGAGCGGTGCCCGGCGGGCCCATCCGCCCCCGCCGCGCCTCCGCCTCGGCCGCTCGGGCGGCGTCGGCGCCGCGGGCGCCTCGCGCGCGGGCGCGGTCACAGCGCTCATCGGTCGTCCTCCTTGTAGGTCTCACCGACGGCCTCGGCGTACTCCTGGCTCTGCTCCAGCGCCTGCTCGACGGTGATCTGCCCGGCTATGGCCGCGCTGAGCTGCTGGCTGACCCGGGTGCCCAGGTCCTGGAACTCGGGGATGGCGAGGAAGCCGATGCCCTCGTAGGGGACCGGGCGCGTGCCCGGGTCCTCGGGGTCGGCGCGCCGGATGCCCTGGAGCATGGGCTCGGCGTAGGCCTGCGCGACCTCCTGGTACTCGGGGACCTCGAACGTGGAGAGCCGGTTGCCGGGCGGCACCCGCTGCCAGCCGTACTCCTCGGCGACGGTGCGGACGTAGTCCTTGTCGGTCATCCACTCCAGGAACGCCCACGCCTCCTCCTTGTGCTCGGAGGTGGAGGGGATGCCCAGCGCCCAGGTGTAGAGCCAGCCGCCGTAGTCGGTCTCGGCCACCGGCGCCGCGGCGTAGCCGTTGAGCCCGGCCACGGTCGCGGAGTCCGGGTCCTCGATGGTGCTGACCATGGAGGTGGAGTCGTAGAACATGGCCGCGCGGCCCTGGGAGTAGCGGTTCAGGCAGTCCCCGAACCCGCTGTTGGCGGCGCCCGGCTGGCCGTGCTCGCGCGCCAGGCCCACGTAGAACTCGGCCGCGCGCCGGAACTCGGGGGAGTCGATCTCGGCGTTCCAGTCCTCGTCGTACCAGCGCCCGCCGAAGGTGTTCAGGAGGCTGTTGAAGGGGCTCAGCACCTCGCCCCAGCCCGCGAGGCCGCGCAGGCAGATCCCCGAGACCCCCGGCTCCACGCCGTCGAGTTCGGCGGCCAGGTCCGCCACCTCCTCCCAGGTGGGGTTCTCCGGCATCTCCACACCGGCCTCCTCGAACAGGTCCTTGCGGTAGGCGAGGAAGGAGGACTCGCCGTAGAAGGGCACCGAGTACATGTCGCCCTCGTAGGACAGGTCCTCCCGGATGGAGGGGATGAAGTCCTCGTGGTCGTAGCCCTCGGCGGCGTCGATGGAGGGCTGCAGGTTCTCCAGCCAGCCGTACTCCGCCCACTGGCGGGTCTCGTAGTTGCTGATCATGACGACGTCGAACTCGCCCCCGCCGGTCGCCACGGAGGTGGTGATCTTGGCGCGGGCCTCGTTCTCGGGCAGGGACACGAAGTCGATCCCGATGCCGGGGTGCTCCGCGCGGAACCGCGACTCCAGGGACATCGCGTCCTGCATCTGCGGGTTGGACACGATCGCGACGGTCAGCCGGACGGCGCCGTCCCCGGCGGGGAGGGCGCCCATTCCGGCGCATCCGGTGAGCAGCAGCCCGGAGGCGGCCACGGCGGTCGCCCGGACGGCGTAGGTGGTGTGCACGTTCACTGCCTTCCCGGGTCAGGCGTTCTCGTCGGGCACGACCTGGACCTTCACCCCGGTGCCCGCGCGCATCATGGCCAGCGCCTCGGGGAACTTCTCCAGGGGCAGGGCGTCCGTGAGCAGCGGAGCGGTCTGCACGGAGCCGCTGCTGATGAGGTCCACGGCCGCCCCGTAGCTGTTCAGCACCGCCATGGAGCCCACGACGGTGATCTCGTCGTTGTAGACGCGAAACGGCGGCAGCGACACGCGGGCCGCCTCGTCGGCGACCCCGAAGACCAGCAGGCGCCCGCCCCGCCTCAGCGAGTCGAAGGCCGCCTCGATGGCGGAGGGGGCGCCCGTGACGTCCACCGCGGCGTCGAAGCGCTCGTCGCCCAGCTCGGCCGTGTCCGTCGCGGTGGCGGCGGCGCCCAGGTCGGAGGCGATGGCCAGGCGGCGGGTGTTGCGGTCGACCACGGTCACGCGCGCGCCGGAGCGCTGCAACAGCTGCTGGAGGAGCAGGCCCATCGTCCCGGCGCCCACCACCAGGAAGCGCTCGCCGGTCTCCACCCCGATGCGCCGGACGCCGTGGACGGCGCACGAGAGCGGCTCGACCAGGGCGCCCTCGCGCATGCTCACCGAGTCCGGCAGGCGGTAGCAGTTGGCGGCGGGGACGGCCACGTACTCGGCGAACGCGCCGTCGACGGTGTCGCCGATCGCGCCCCAGTTGGCGCACAGGTTGCCCCGCCCGGCGCGGCAGTACTCGCAGTGCCCGCAGAACAGGGAGGGGTCCACGGCCACCCGGTCGCCCGGGCGCAGGTCCCCCGGGGCGTTCTCCCCGACGGCCGTGACCGTTCCGGCGAACTCGTGCCCGGGCACCAGCGGGTAGGGGCTGGGCGGGAACTCACCGTCGGCGATGTGCAGGTCCGTCCCGCAGATCCCGCAGGCGCCGACCCGGATCACCACGCCCTCCGGAGTGGGGTTCGGGTCGGGGCGGTCCCCCACGGTGACGGAGCCCGGTTCGGTGATGATGGCGGCACGCACGGTTGGGAACCTCCCGTTGGTCGCTCATGTGAGCGACATGAGTCACAGATGTTTCGAACATTGAACGCCCCCGGGAAACGCGCTGTCAATGGATGTGAGCACATTCGAGTACACTCCTGCACGTATGAGCGATCAGCGTGGTGAGGTTCAGGAGACGGCCCCCAGCGGCCCCGCGGAGATGGTGCGGCTCGCCGCCATCGCCCGCAGGTTCTACCTGGACGGGCGGTCCAAGGTGGAGATCGCCGAGGAGTTCGGCCTGAGCAGGTTCAAGGTCGCCCGGGACCTGGAGGCCGCCCGCAGCAGCGGGATCGTGCGCATCGACATCCGCCTGCCCGCCCGGCTGGACGGGGAGCTGTCCGAGCGCATGCGCGCGGCCTTCGGCCTGCGCCGGGCGATCGTCGTGGACGCCCTGGACGACCCGCGGGACACGCGCCGGGCGCTGGGGTCGGTGGCGGCGCGGCTGCTGTCGGAGATCGTGCGGCCCGACGAGGTGCTGGGACTGGCCTGGAGCAGGTCGCTCCAGCTGATGGGCGTGGACATGGTCGACCTGCCGCGCTGCACGGTGGTGCAGCTCAACGGCGTGCTGTCCGAGCACGCGGAGGGCGGCGGGTCGGTCGAGACGGTGCGCCGGGCGGCCGCGCTCTCGGGTGGACCGGCGTACCCGATCTACGCGCCGCTCATCCTTCCGGACGCCGCGACGGCGGCGACGCTGCGGGCCGACCCGGGCATCGCCTCCGCGTTCGCGCACTTCGACCGCCTGACGACGGCCGTGGTGGCCATCGGGGGCTGGGACGAGCGCAACTCGACCGTCTTCCAGGCGCTGGACCAGGACTCGCGGGACAGGTACACCGCGCTGGGCGTGTGCGCGGAGATGTCCGCCCAGCTGTTCGACGCCGACGGGCACCAGGTGCGCTCCGACCTGGAGGAGAGGGTCATCAGCGTCCGGGCGGACCAGCTGCGCCGGGTGCCCGAGGTGGTGGCGGTCGCCGGCGCCGGGGACGAGGCCAAGGCCAGGGCGATCGGCGCGGCGCTGCGCAGCGGCCTGGTGTCGACGCTGGTGACGGACGACGCCGTGGCCCGGCTGCTGCTCGACGAGGAGCCGACGGGGCGGGAGTGAGTCCCCGGAACCGCCCCGGGGGACCGGCGGGCGCGGGGAGAGCGGCGGCGCCCTCGTCCGGCGCTTCCGCCTCTCCGGGGCCGCCCCTGCGCCCCGGAACCGCCCCGGGGGACCGGCGGCGGTCAGCGCACCACGGCACTGCCGCCACAATGGACAGTGATGAATCTGGTCAATCTTCAGGACGTGTCCCTGGCCTACGGGCCGCTCGTACTCCTCGACAAGGTGTCGCTCGGCGTCGACGAGGGTGAGCGCATCGGCGTCGTCGGCCGCAACGGCGGCGGCAAGTCCACGCTCATCTCCGTGCTCTCCGGCATCACCAGGCCCGACTCCGGGCGGGTGGTGCACAACCGCGGGCTGCGCATCGGCTTCCTGCACCAGCGCGACACCTTCCCCGACACCACGGTGGGGGAGTTCGTCCTGGGCGACCGGGCCGAGCACGAGTGGGCGGGCGACGCCCGCGTCCGCGACATCCTGCGCGGGCTCCTCGGCGGCTGGGCCCTCGACACCCCCATGGCGGGCCTCTCCGGCGGTGAGCGCCGCCGCTCCGGCCTGGCCCGGCTCCTGGTCGGCGACCACGACCTCATCGTCCTCGACGAGCCCACCAACCACCTCGACATCGAGGGCATCGCCTGGCTCGCCGAGCACCTGCGCGGCCGTCCCGAGGCGCTCGTGGTCGTCACCCACGACCGCTGGTTCCTGGACGCCGTCACCACCCGCACCTGGGAGGTCGGGCGCGGCTCCGTCGAGCGCTACGAGGGCGGTTACGCCGCCTACGTCCTGGCCAAGGCCGAGCGCGAGCGCCAGGCCGCCGCATCCGAGGAGCGCCGCCAGAACCTCATGCGCAAGGAGCTGGCCTGGCTGCGCCGCGGCGCCCCGGCCCGCACCTCCAAGCCCAAGTTCCGCATCGAGGCGGCCAACCAGCTCATCGCCGACGAGCCGCCGCCCCGCGACACCGTCGAACTGGTCAAGTTCGCCAGCTCCCGGCTCGGCAAGACCGTCATCGACCTCAAGAACGTGTCGGTGGCCATCCCCGACCGGACCCTGCTCGACCACCTCACGTGGCAGCTGGGCCCCGGCGACCGGGTCGGCCTGGTCGGGGTCAACGGCGCGGGCAAGTCCACCCTGCTCAAGATCCTGGCCGAGGAGCGCGAGCCCGACTCCGGCACCGTGCGCACCGGCCGGACCGTGAAGCTCGCCCACCTGTCCCAGAACGTCGTCGAACTCGACCCCGCCGCGCGCCCCCTCCAGGCCGTCATGGACGTGCGCGAGCACATCACCATCGGCAAGCGCGACTACACCGCCAGCCAGATGCTGGAGCGGTTCGGCTTCCGGGGCGAGCGCCAGTGGACCCCGATCGGCGACCTGTCCGGCGGTGAGCGCCGCCGCCTCCAGCTGCTGCGCCTGCTCATGGACGAGCCCAACGTGCTGCTGCTGGACGAGCCCACCAACGACCTGGACATCGAGACGCTCACCGAGCTGGAGGACCTGCTCGACGGCTGGCCCGGTTCCCTGGTGCTGGTCAGCCACGACCGCTACTTCCTGGAGCGCATCACCGACCGCGTGCTGGCCCTGATGGGCGACGGCGGCCTGGCCTTCCTGCCCGGCGGCGTGGACGAGTACCTCCAGCGCCGCGCGGCCAGCGCCGGTGAGGCCACCGTGCCGCTGGGCGCCTCCGAGACCGCCGCGGCCCAGGGGTCGGCGGACCAGCAGCCCGCGGTGTCGGCGGCCGAGCGGCGCGCCGCGCAGAAGGAGATGCAGCGCGTCGAGCGGCGCATGGACCGCATCGCCAAGCGCGAGGGGGAGCTGCACGAGCTGATGGCCGCCGCGGCCGAGGACTACACCCGGCTCTCCGAACTCGACGCCGAGGCCAAGGCCCTGGCCGCCGAGCGCGGGGAGCTGGAGGAGGTCTGGCTGGAGCAGGCCGAACTCGTCGGAGAGTGAGGCCCGGCCGTGCCGACCCGGCGCGGCGGACCGCGAAGGGCGCCCGGCCGGAGCATTCCGGCCGGGCGTTCGGCTTCGTCGGCCGTGGCGGGCGACCAGCTTCGTTCCGTACGGCTCCCCCA
>ANAW01000060.1:0-12972 GCA_000340945.1 Nocardiopsis synnemataformans DSM 44143
GTCCGGCGGCGACGTGCGGCGCGGACTCTACGGCGTGACCTCGCGGGTCAGCTTCGAGTTCCACGGGCACCAGTGCAGGCCGGGCAGGAAGGCGCCGCCCGCCTCGTCCAGGTGGTCCTCGACGTAGATGGGCGAGGCGTCGCAGACCTCGATCGCGACCTCGAAGAAGTGGACGGTGCCGGGGTCGAGGTGGAAGCTGTACTTCGGGTTGTAGGGCTTCGCCCTCTTCACGAGCCTGCCCATGACGTGTACCTCGCTCGTCTCCTCCCCGGAGAGGATGCGGCGCGCGTGGGCGATCTTGCTCTCGTCGGTGAGCTCGAAGACGAACTCGGGGCTTCCGTCCTGGAAGCCGTTGAACGCGAAGTAGGCGGGCTGGGCCATGGGATCTCTCTCCTTCGGCATCCGTGCCGGAGACGGCGGGCCCCCCCCCCCGCCNGTACCGGAGCAAGCATCCGACGGCGGAGGGCGTCCGGCGGGCGAAACGCCGGAAGCAGGTCCAGGTGTCGGGCGGCGGTGGCCAGCAGAACGGGGCATAGCGGTTCGGACGCCGCATGGAGACAGCGGAACCGGACCGAAGGAATGTCATCCGCCGACGCGTCCGGAACGGGCCGTATTTCCGCGACCGCGGCCAGGGTTGGGGCGAATGCCTTCGATTCCGACATGAGGGCGCGTCGGCACGGGCCCGCGCGGAGGCGCGGTGCGCGGACGGTACGGCTGGACCGGGACCCTTTCCTGAGAAAGAATCCGAGCCACGGCGGCGTGTGCTCCGAATACGTCGTGAAGCACCACGCCACGCGGTGGGCGTCGGCGCCCCGGCAAGCAAGGAGATGGACGCGGATGAGCGACCTGGACGAGATTCCCGTGACCCTGATCGACGGACGTGAGACGACGTTCGGCGAGTGGTCCGGCAAGGTGAGGCTGGTGGTCAACGTCGCCTCGCGCTGCGGCTACACCCCGCAGTACGAGCGGCTGGAGAAGCTCCAGCACCAGTACGGCGACCGGGGGTTCACCGTGGTCGGCGTCCCCAGCAACCAGTTCCTCCAGGAGTTCGGCAGCGAGGAGAAGATCGCCGAGTACTGCTCGGCCACCTGGGGCGTCACCTTCCCCATGACGGCCAAGGCCAAGGTCAACGGCAGGCAGCAGCACCCGCTCTACGCGGCGCTCTCCTCGGCCGCCGACGAGGACGGCAAGGCCGGGAAGGTGAAGTGGAACTTCGAGAAGTTCCTCGTCCTCCCCGACGGCGCCGTGCACCGCTTCCGCACCTCGACCGAGCCCGACGACCACAGGATCACCGCGCTCATCGAGAAGGCGCTCCCCGGCGGCGCGGAGTAGCCCCACCGGGCGGCCTGGTTCGCCGTGATCTTGTACTTATAGCGAGGTTCGACGGTCCAAACTCGCTATAAGTACAAGATCATCGCAGGTCAAAGACCCGTGCGTCACAGCGGCAACACATCCGGCCAGTCCGGCGGCCCGTCCCCGAACGCGGCCGCAGGGTCCGCCGGTCAGACGACCCGGTCGCCTCAGTCGACCTGCCGGGCGAAGACGGCGGCGATCTCGCGCGCGCCCTCCTCGTTGGGGTGGATGTCCGGCCCCCGCTCGCCGTGGCACATCCACGTCAGGTCGCAGACGTTCTGGAGGTTGGCGGGCAGCCCCGTGTCGCTGCCCCGGGGCACCTCCTGGTTGGTGGACTCGAAGACCGCGTCCACCTCCGCCACGTCGATCCCCTCCGCCCGGTAGGCCTCGGCGATCGTCCCGTTGACCTCCAGCAGGATGTCCACCGCCTCCTCGGCCAGACCCCCGCGCGCCTCGGTCTCGGGGAAGAGCTCCTCGGCCTCCTCCGCCGACGCGGCCGCCTGCTGGGCGGGGTCCCCGTCCATCAGCAGGAAGGCCAGGAACGGGTTGTAGTAGGTCATCCCGATGATCTGGGTGTCCGGTCCGGCCGCCTCGCGCAGCCGCTCGGCGATCTCGGGGGTCTCCTCCCGGAGCCGGTCCAGGCCCTCGTCCACGCACGCGCGGTCGATGTCCACGTCCCCGGAGTCGGGGGCCTGCCCCTCGGGGGTGTTGATCCCCCGCACGCAGCTGGTGAAGTTGTTGGCGCCGATGGTGAGCGTCACCAGGTCCACCCCGTCCCCGTGTTCCGCCAGGAAGGCCTCGGCCTCCTCCAGTTGCGAGCCGTGCTCGTAGCGCGGGTCGCAGCCGGGCAGGCCGCCCTCCATGAAGGTGGTGGTGTCCTCGCCCGCGCACCCCATCCGCTCGTGCCGGAGTTCCGGCCGGTCCTCCTTCAGGGTGCGGTAGAGGACGTCGGTGTAGCCCTCGGAGGTCTCCACCGGTTCGCCGCTGGCGTCGGGCTGCACGCCCACGCTGATCGAGTCGCCCAGGGACAGGTAGCGGCTCCCGCCGGAGTCGGCCCCGCCGCCCTCACCGCCGCCGGAGCCACCGCCGTCACCGCCCCCGCCACCGTTGCCCGAGCACCCCGCGGCCAGCACGGCCACGGCCGCCACGGCCATCCAACGGACTCGCACGTGTCCCCCCGAACGATCGACTGCGCGTACCGGGGCTGCACTACCCCGGCGGGGGCGGTCCTCACGCGGAGTGCCCGGGAGGCGTTCGCCACACGGCGGCGGGCCCGCCACCGGCACGACCGCGGAAGGGGGCGGGATCCCCGCGGTCGGGAGCCGGGAGGACCACGCGCCGGTCAGCGGACCCGTTCGGCGAAGACGGCGGCGATCTCCTGCGCGCCCGCCTTGTTCGTGTGGATGTCCGGACCCCGCTCGGTGTCGCACATCCACGTGTAGTCGCAGATGTTCTGGAGGTTGGCCGGCATCCCGGTGCGGCTGTCCTCGGGCACCTCGTCGTCGGTGGACTCGAAGACCGCGTCCACGTCCGCCACGTCGATCCCGGCCACGGCGTAGGAGGCGGTGAGCGACGCGTTCAGCTCGGTGAGGATGTCCACCGCCCGCTCCGCGAGCCCGTCGCCGCCGGTGGTCTCCGCGTCCGCGTCCCCGCCGCGCTCGGCGCCCTCCTCGGCCCGTTCGCCCGCGGCCTCCTCGGCGGCGTCGACCGCCTCCTCCGCGGGCTGCCCGTCCAGCAGCAGGAGCGCGAGGAAGGGGTTGTAGTAGGTCATCGCGACGATCTGGGTGTCCGGTCCGGCCGCCTCGCGCAGGCGTTCGGCGATCACGGGCACCTCGGTCTCGATCCGCTCCAGCCCGTCGGCCACGCACTCCTCGTCGATCCCGATGTCCTCGGGCGCTTCGGGGTCGCGCACGCCCTCCACGCAGCTGGTGAAGTTGTTGCCGCCGATGGTGAGGGTGACGAGGTCGACCCGACCCCGGTGCTCGGACAGGAAGGCCTCGGCCTCCTCCAGCTGCGAGCCGTGTTCGTAGCGCTCGTCGCAGCCGGGGAGCCCGCCCTCGACGAAGGTCGTGGTGTCCTCTCCGCCGCAGCCCATCCGCTCGTGGCGCAGCGTGGAGTCGGAGTCGTACAGGGTGCGGTGCAGGATGTCGGTGTAGCCCTCGGAGGTCTCCACCGGTTCGCCGCCGGCGTCGGGCTGCACGCCCACGGCCAGCGAGTCGCCCAGGGACAGGTAGTAGCTCCGCTCGGCCGCGGGCTCCCCGCCGCCGTCACCGCCGCCGCACCCCGTGACCAGTACGGCCACGGCCGCGGCGGTCGTCCACCGGTTTCTCACTGTCGCTCTCCAACCCAGTCCGGCAATGTGGTCCGCGCCCGGACGCGGACCCCGGTGAGGGACGGGTACCGCTCGGTAACTAGCCTTGCTGACCCTCGGGGCCCCTGTCGAGGGGCGCCAGGAGGCGTCTCAGTAACGATGCCAGCTGTTCGCGGTCGCCGTCGGCCATCGGCGCCAGCAGGGTCTCCTCGTAGCTCAGGAGCGACTTGAGGGCCGCGTCGATGCGCTCGGCGCCCTGTTCGGTCAGGCGGACCAGCACCCCGCGCTTGTCGGCGGGGTCGGGGCGGCGCCGCACCAGTCCGGCCGCGGCCAGCCGGTCCACCCGGTTGGTCATGGTCCCCGAGGTCACCAGGGTGGCGCGCAGCAGCCGCCCGGGGCTCAGCTCGTACGGGGGGCCGGAGCGGCGCAGTTCGGCGAGCACGTCGAACTCCCAGGGCTCCAGGGCGTGCTCGGTGAAGACGGTGCGCCGGGCCCGGTCCAGGTGGCGCGCGAGCCGCGACACCCGGCTGAACACCTCCAGCGGCGTCACGTCCACGTCGGGGCGTTCGGAGCGCCACGCCTCGATCAGCCCATCCACCTCATCGCGCATGGGGACAGCTTATCTCTTGACATCAAGATAGTGGGGCGGGTATGCCGTGCACACCCGCCCCACAGGTCCGAAGGACCGCCCGAGGTCAGCCGGCCCTGCGCTTGCCCGGGCTCAGCTTGGGCTTGGGCTCCAGGCTCGACAGGCCGTTCCAGGCCAGGTTGACCAGGTGCGCGGCGACCACCTCGCGCTTGGGCCTGCGCACCTCCAGCCACCACTGGCCGGTCAGGGCCCACATCCCCACCAGGGCCTGGGCGTACATGGGGGCGAGCGCCGGGTCGTAACCCCGTTCGGCGAACTCGTCGACCATGATGTGCTCGACCTGGCTGGCGATGTCGTTGAGCAGACTGGCGAAACTTCCCGTGCCGGAGGCCGCGTGCGAGTCCCGGGTCAGCACCCGGAACCCCACGGTGTTCTCCTCCACGTACCGCAGCAGGGCCAGAGCCGCGTTCTCGATCTTGCTCCGAGCGCCGTCGGCGGAGAGGGCCTCGCCCATCATCGCCAGGAGGGTGCGCATCTCACGGTCGACCACGACCGCGTAGATGCCCTCCTTGCCGCCGAAGTGCTCGTACACCACGGGCTTGGACACACCGGCCCGCGCGGCGATCTCCTCGACGGAGGCCGCGTCGAACCCGCGCTCGGCGAACAGCTCCCGGCCGATCTCCACGAGCTGTTGCCGACGCTCCTTGCCCGTCATGCGCTTGCGGCGCACACGGATCTTCTGATCGCTGTCGGCTGCTCCCATGATGGCTACCGATCCTAGACGCTGACCCGTTTGGCTGCGAGTCGCTCGTTGTTGGGCCAGCGGACCTTGGAGGCCCAGCCGAGCTTCTCGAAGGCCCAGATGACGCGGGCGGAGATGTCGATCTGGCCCTTGAGCACGCCGTGGCGCGCGCAGGTGGGGTCGGCGTGGTGCAGGTTGTGCCAGGACTCGCCGAAGGACGGGATGGCCAGCCACCACACGTTGCGGGAGCGGTCGCGCACCTCGAAGTTCTCCTCGCCGATGGTGTGGCAGATGGAGTTGATCGACCAGGTGACGTGGTGCAGCAGGGCCATGCGCACCAGGCTGGCCCAGAAGAAGGCGGTGAACGCGCCCCACCAGGACATGGTGACCAGGCCGCCGATGAGCGCCGGGGCGCCCAGGGAGAAGAGCACGATCAGCCCGAAGAGCTTGTCGACCAGGACGATGTCCTTGTCCTTGAGCAGGTCGGGCGCGAAGCGGCGCGGCGAGGTCTTCTTGTCGTCCAGGTACATCCACGCCATGTGCGCGTAGTACAGGCCCTTGGCGACCGACTTCCAGTCGTCGCCGAAGCGCCACGGCGAGTGCGGGTCGCCCTCGGCGTCGGCGTACTTGTGGTGGCGGCGGTGGTCGGCCACCCACTTGATGACGCTGCCCTCGATGGCCAGCGAGCCGGCGACCGCGAGCGCGATGCGCAGCGGCCGGTTGGCCTTGAACGAGCCGTGCGTGAAGTGGCGGTGGAAGCCGACCGTGATGCCCAGCCCGCTGATCAGGTAGAAGACCGCGGCGATGGCGATGTCGGTCAGGGTCAGGCCCCAGCCCCAGAAGAAGGGCAGCGAGGCCAGCAGCGCGATCAGCGGCACGAACACGAACGCGAAGACCGTGTACCGCTCGGCCTTGCCGCGCAGTTCGGGCTCGTACTCGGGGATCACCTCGCGTTTGCGCTCGGTGTTCTCGGTCGGTAGCTCGGGAGCAGCGGTCATGGTTCTTCCTCGCTGTCAGGCAGTCAGGCGTCGTCGTCGCGGTCAGGACGGCGTCCGAGGGCACCGAGGTGACCGTCGCGACGACCCAACCTATTCCTACGTAACCGTAACCTACGATGCCGTAGGTTTGGCAAGCCCTCCATGAAAGGCGCTATCTTGGTGGCTGGCGTACGGGTGGTGTGTTCCACCCCGACGCGTTCCCGGATGATGTAATCGGCAGCATGTGGGGTTTTGGTCCCCATCGTCCAGGTTCGAGCCCTGGTCCGGGAGCTACCCCGGTGTCGCGCGCGCCTACGCGCGGGGCGCCGAGCGGGTCCGCGCGCACGTCCCGTCAGGGGTGCGCCCGCGAACGCGGCGTCGCCGCCGTCGTCCGGTTAAGACCGCGCGCGACGCGACGGACCGAACGTCCCGCCGCATACCGCGTACCCCCGCGAAGCGGACACAATCCTCCGAAGCGGCGCATCTCACACCGGGCTCTCGGAAACCGACGCCACAGGCGCGGCGCGGCCAACAGCCGCTCACCCCCGCGTCACGCGCCCGTGGGGCGCTGGTGACGCACATGTATCCTTCCCATGTCGGCCGCTGGTCATCCGACGGCCGCCCGTGCGGCATGCGGGTCGCGCCGCCGAGGGGTGAGCCGACATCTCAGCCACCAGCTACCACGAGGGACTCCTCAGTGAGCGTGAACCGTCCGGCTGCCGTCATCGTCCTCGCGGCGGGCGAGGGCACCCGAATGAAGTCGAAGCTTCCCAAGGTCCTCCACGAGCTCAACGGCCGCAGCATGCTCGGCCACGTGCTCGCGGCGGCGGGGGAACTCGATCCCCAGCACGCGGTCGTGGTCGTCGGCCACGCGCGTGAGCAGGTCAGATCCCACCTCGAGGAGATCGCCCCCGAGGCCGCCACCGCGGTCCAGGAGGAGCAGAACGGCACCGGCCACGCCGTGCGCATGGCGATCGAGGACCTGGCCGCCAAGGGCGTCAAGCTCAGCGGCACCGTGGTCCTGACCTGTGGAGACACCCCCCTCCTGCGCGGTTCCACGCTCGCCGAGCTCGTCGCCGCCCACGACGAGGAGGGCAACGCCGTCACCGTGCTCTCCGCGCGCGTGCCCGATCCCCACGGTTACGGCCGCATCGTCCGCGACGCCGGCGGCGACTTCACCGGCATCGTCGAGCACGCCGACGCCACCCCCGAGCAGCACGCGATCGACGAGATCAACTCGGGCATGTACGCCTTCGACGGCGCCCTGCTGTCCGAGGTCGTCCAGCGCCTGTCCACCGACAACGCCAAGGGCGAGGAGTACGTGACCGACGCCGTCTCCCTGCTGCGCGGCGACGGCCACCGGGTCGGCGCCTGGGCGGCGGGGGACTGGCACGAGGTCCAGGGCGTCAACAACCGCGTCCAGCTCTCCGAGGCCCGCCGCGTCCTCAACGACCGGCTGGTCAACGAGCACATGCTCGCCGGGGTCACCGTCGTCGACCCCGCCACCACCTGGGTGGACGCCCAGGTCACCATCGGCCGCGACACCGTGATCGAACCCGGGACCCGGCTGCTGGGCGCCACCTCCGTCGGCGAGGACGCCGTGGTCGGCCCCCGCGCGGACCTGAGGGACACGGTCGTCGGCGCGGGCGCCACGGTGCGCGAGACCACGGCGGACCGGGCTGAGATCGGCCCCGGGGCCTCCGTCGGTCCCTACACCTACCTGCGGCCGGGCACCCGCCTGGCCGAGCGGTCCAAGGCCGGAGCCTTCGTCGAGGTCAAGAACTCGAACGTCGGCGCCGAGTCCAAGATCCCGCACCTGACCTACGTCGGCGACGCGGACATCGGCGTGGGCAGCAACATCGGCTGCTCCTCGGTGTTCGTCAACTACGACGGGGTCAACAAGTCCCGGAGCGTCATCGGCGACCACGTCAGGATCGGCAGCGACAACACCATCGTCGCCCCGGTCCGCGTGGGCGACGGCGCCTACTCCGGGGCGGGGACCGTGGTCCGCGACGACGTGCCGCCCGGTGCTCTCGCGGTTTCCGAGGGGCACCGCCAGCGCAACGTCGAGGGCTGGACCCGGCGCAAGCGCCCGGGCACGCCCTCCGCCGAGGCGGCGGAGCAGGCCGATCGGCACAGAGCCGACGACAAGCAGTGACTGTGGGGGAGAAACACGTGACCGGGATGAAGGCCACCGGCCAGAAGAACCTGATGCTCTTCTCGGGGCGCACGCACCCGAGCCTGGCCGAGGAGGTCGCGAAGGAACTGGGGATCGACGTGGTTCCCACCCGGTTCGACACCTTCGCCAACGGTGAGATCTTCGTCCGCTACCTGGAGTCGGTGCGCGGCTCGGACGCGTTCGTCATCCAGTGCCACTCCGACCCGATCAACGAGTCCATCATGGAGCAGCTGATCATGGTGGACGCGCTCAAGCGCGCGTCCGCCAAGAGGATCAGCGTGGTGACCCCGTTCTTCGGCTACGCCCGGCAGGACAAGAAGCACCGCGGCCGCGAGCCCATCTCGGCCCGCCTCATGACCGACCTGTTCCGCACCGCGGGCGCGGACCGGATGATGGCCGTCGACCTGCACACGGACCAGATCCAGGGCTTCTTCGACGGCCCGGTGGACCACCTGTTCGCGCTGCCGATACTGGCCGACCACATCGCCAGCCGGGTCGACCAGTCCGAGATCACCGTGGTCTCCCCGGACGCGGGCCGGGTGCGCACCGCCGACCGCTGGGCGGACCGCCTCGGCGCCCCGCTGGCGATCATCCACAAGCGCCGCGACCCGGACGTGGCCAACCAGGTCCGCGTGCACGAGGTCGTCGGTGAGGTCAAGGGCCGCGTCTGTGTGCTGGTGGACGACATGATCGACACCGGCGGCACCATCGTCAAGGCCTCCGAGGCCCTGTTCGAGCAGGGTGCGGCCAAGGTCCTGGTGGCCGCCACGCACGGCGTGCTGTCCGGGCCGGCGGCCGAGCGCCTCCAGAACTCGCGGATCTCCGAGGTGGTCATCACCAACTCGCTGCCCGTTCCGGAGGATCGCGCCTTCGAGAAGCTGACCCAGCTCTCGATCGCGCCGCTGGTGGCCCGCGCCATCAGCGAGGTCTTCACCGACGGCTCGGTCACGAGCCTGTTCGAGTAGACGCGGGGCGCGCGCCCCGCCTGCCGTCCGGGGACCTCCCGTGGCCGCCCTCCCGGGGCCGTCGCGGGAGGTCTCCGCCGTTCCCGGCCCCTTCCGGGCCTGGCGCGAGGCGGCGCGGACGGTCTCCAGCGCTTGGACCGGCACCTCCCCGGTCGGGCGTGCCCGGAGCCGTGCCCCCGGGGCCTCGACGGCGGTCTGGAGGACGGGCAGGAGGGCGGGACCCCCGCCGCCGGGGGCGGGCGTTCGCGCCGGCGGCGTCCACGCGGAGGCCGCCCAGACCGCAGGTTTCTCTGGGGGCTTGTCCGGACCGGGGAGGGAATCGCGGGCCATGTTCGGAGTCGTCGGCGAAGCCATTAGACTTGACCGAGTGTCCCCGTGCCCAGGCGGAGCCCTAAGAAGGCTGCGTGTGGAAGGCGGGCAGGGGTGCGCGACGAGCGTTCCCGGGCCGGGCGGGTCCGGTGGCGGCTCGCCGGGCACGCCTGGAACCAGGGCGGTTGCGTCCCTGCCTGAGGGCAGTCCCCGCCGCATTCCCCGCCGAGGGCGGGAATCGTTCGTGCTACTGGAGTCGTGTTCCCCGTGCTGCGGGGTTGAACCCGAGGAGTTTTGTCGTGTCCGAGGTACGTATCGCTGCCGAGCCCCGCACGGAATTCGGCAAGGGCGCCTCCCGTCGCGCCCGCCGCGCGGGTAAGGTGCCGGCCGTCCTCTACGGCCACGGCACCGAGCCCCGCCACCTGAACCTGCCGGGCCACGAGCTCATGCTCGCCCTGAAGACCCCCAACGTCCTGATCCGCCTCGACGGCCTGGACAAGGACAACCTTGCCCTCCCCAAGAGCGTGCAGCGCGACGCCATCAAGGGCTTCCTGGAGCACATCGACCTGCTGGTCGTCTCCAAGGGCGAGAAGGTCGAGGTCGAGATCCCGGTCCACCTGATCGGTGAGGTCAAGGCCCCAGGTGTGCTGAACCAGGAGCTCGTCACCGTGGCCGTCGAGGCCGAGGCCACCCACATCCCCGAGGGCGTCGAGTTCGTCATCGAGGAGCTGGAGATCGGCGCCAACCCGACCGCCGCCGACCTCAAGCTGCCCTCCGGCGTCACCCTGGTGACCGACCCCGAGGCCCTCCTGCTCACCGTCTCCGCCCCCCGGGTGGAGGAGGAGCCGGAGACCAGCGAGGAGGCCGCCGAGGGCGCCGAGGCCGAGGCCGAGGAAGCCGCCGCCGAGTAGGCGGTCGCAAGCCACACACGACGACGCGCGGTCTCCCGAGAGGGGCCGCGCGTCCGTCGTGTCAGCCGCCGTCCCGGTAGGGTCGTGCCCCATGGGCAACTGGTGGGGCAGGCTGTTCGGCGGCAGGGGCTCCGGCGCGCGGAGCGCCGGGGACAGCAACGTCGGCGGAGAGAACGAGGACATGGCCGATACCGAGCGCTGGCTCGTCGTGGGACTGGGCAATCCCGGGCCCAAGTACGCCGGGAACAGGCACAACGCCGGTTTCCTGGTGGTGGAGGCGCTCGCGGGCGGCGAGCGCTGGAAGGCGCACAAGGCGCACGCCGAGGTGGTGGAGACCCGCCTGGACGGCGTTCCCGTGGTGCTGGCCAAGCCGCGGAGCTTCATGAACCTGTCGGGCGGCCCGGTCTCCGGCCTGGCCCGCTTCTACAAGGTCCCGGTCGAGCGGATCGTCGTGGTGCACGACGAGATGGACATCGACTTCGGCGCGCTCAAGCTCAAGAAGGGCGGCGGGCCGGGCGGGCACAACGGCCTGAAGTCGATGACCTCGTCCCTGTCCAGCCCGGACTACATCCGCGTGCGCTTCGGGGTGGGCCGCCCGCCGGGCCGGATGGACCCGGCCGCGTACGTGCTCAAGGACTTCTCCTCCACCGAGCGCGCCGAGCTGGACCTCAACGTCGAGCGCGCCGCCGACGCGGTGCGCACGGTCCTCACCGAGGGTCTGGGCCGGGCGCAGAACATCTACCACACCGCCGCCTGACCCCCGGGGCGCGGGGGCGCGCCGGGGCGGGGCCCGTACGCCCGCCGGAGAACCGCTCTCACCGGGGGTTCCGGGCGGGAGAGCGCCCGCGTCAGGTGCGGTGTCCGCTGAGCCGGAAGTACCGCGCCCGCCGGCGGAGGAACGCAGGCGGGCGCGGCGACGGGGGCGCGGTACCCGGCTACCGGCCGTGGCCCGCCCAGGGCGGGCGGCCCTGCCCGTCGTCCTCGGCCTCCTTCAGGAGGGATCGGAGGGTGAAGTAGGCGGGCTTGCGGTCGAAGTCCCCGTCCATGACGGTCGCCGCGCCCTCGCCCTCGAAGAACACCGGCACCCACGAGTACCTGTCGGTGAAGCCCCAGATGGTGAAGGAGTCGCAGCCCTCCACCCCCAGGCAGGCCTCCAGCGCCTGCCCGTAGTAGTCGGCCTGCCGCTCCAGCTGCTCCCCGGTCGGCTCCCCGCCCTCGGGCACCGCCATGCGCACGTCCACCTCGGTCAGCGCCGTGCCCAGGCCGAGGTCGTCGAAGCGCTGGAGGTTCTCCTCCAGGCCGGACGGGAAGCCGTACTGCATGCTCAGGTGCACCTGGGCGGAGAACCCGTGCACCGGCACGCCGTCCGCGAGCAGCTCCTGGACCAGCGCGTGGTAGGCGTCGCTCTTGGCGTTGACGTCCTCGACGCCGTAGTCGTTGAAGTACAGCTCCGCCGAGGGGTCGGCCTCGTGCGCCCAGCGGAAGGCGTCGGCGATGATCCCCGGCCCGAGCTCGCGGATCCAGATGTTGTCCTCGGTGCGCAGCTCCCCCGACTCGTCGAAGATCTCGTTGGCCACGTCCCACTGCGAGATCCGGCCCTCGTAGCGGTCGACGACGGTGGTGATGTGGTCGTGCAGGATCTCGCGCAGCTCCTCGTCGGTGAAGTCGCCCTCCTCCAGCCACTCGGGGTTCTGGCTGTGCCACAGCAGCGTGTGTCCGCGCACGTCCTGGCCGTGGCGCTCGGCGAAGTCCACGATTTCGTCGGCCATCTCGAACGCGTACTCGTCCTGCGTGGGACGGAGGTACTCCCACTTCATCTGGTTCTCGGGGGAGACCGAGCTGAACTCCCGGGCCAGGATCCGGCGGTACTGCCGGTCCGAGGTGAAGGGGTCGGGGTAGTCCTGGTCCTCGTGGTGTCCGCCGCCCGCGACGGCGGTGCCGATGACCAGGCCGTCGGGCGCGGCCCAGCGCAGCGTGCCCGGCTTGGCGTGTCGGGGGTGGTTCGGCGGCCAGTGGCCGTGACCGTTGCCGTGGTCGTGCCCGGGGGAGGCGACCGCGGGGGCGGCCAGGGGGACCGACAACGCCGTCGCGGCGAGGACGGCGGTGACGAGGCGGAGCGGCTTCATGGGGGGATCTCCGATCTGGCGACCGACGAAACTTCCGGAAAGTTCCGTAACATGTGAAGGTCAATGGACCCTAGGTCGTCGCCGGGCGCAGCGTCAAGATCCCGTCTCGGCGCTGTCGCCCCACCAGCTGTGCTCGTACTCTGGGTGAGCACAAAGGAGGACCATGCCCGACACCCCGTCCCGCGACGTCACGATCTCCGCCATCGCCGAGGAGGCGGGCGTCTCCGCGCCGACGGTCTCGCGCGTGCTCAACGGCCGGGGCGACGTCGCCCCCGCCACGCGCGAGCGCGTGGAGAGCCTGATCCGCGCCCACGGCTACCGGCGCCGCGGAGGTCGGCCCCGGGAGCGCGTCGGCCTGCTCGACCTCGTCTTCAACGACCTGGACAGCCCGTGGGCGGTCGAGATCATCCGCGGGGTGGAGGACGCCGCGCACGAGAGCGGGACCGGCATCGTGGTGTCGGCCATCCACCGCCGGGTCAGCTCCACCCGCCAGTGGCTGGGGGAAGGGGG
>ANAW01000060.1:12978-13499 GCA_000340945.1 Nocardiopsis synnemataformans DSM 44143
GCGCCACCGACGGGGCGATCCTCGTGACCACGGACCTGGACCCCGAGCTGCGCGAGGAGCTGCGGGAGCTGCACGTGCCCGCCGTGGTCGTCGACCCGGTCGGCGTCCCGGACCTGGACACGCCCACGGTCGGCGTCACCAACTGGGCCGGGGGGCTCAGCGCGACCGAGCACCTGATCCACCTCGGCCACCGGCGCATCGCCTTCGTCGCCGGGCGCCCCGAGCTGTGGTGCAGCCGGGCCCGGCTCGACGGCTACCGGGCGGGCCTGGAGACCGCGGGGCTCGCGGTGGACGACGAGCTGGTCGTGCCGGGGGAGTTCGGCTACGAGTCCGGCTTCCGGGCGGGGGAACGGTTGTTCGAGCTGGCCGAGCCGCCCACGGCCGTGTTCGCGGCCAGCGACCAGATGGCGCTGGGCGTCTACGAGGCGCTGCGGCGCCGCGGCCTGCGGGTGCCCGCCGACGTCAGCGTGGTCGGCTTCGACGACCTGCCCGAGGCGCGCTGGTCCTCGCCCTCCCTGACC
>ANAW01000061.1:0-22228 GCA_000340945.1 Nocardiopsis synnemataformans DSM 44143
TGCGCACCGTGCACCGCCTCGTGCAGCGCGAGACCATCGAGAGCCCGCGGGTCGAGCTGGCCACCGAGCTCGTCGTGCGGGACAGCACCGCCCCGCCGCCGTGAGCGGGGCCGGGGCCGTCCGCGACGGGAGCCGCCCGGTCCGGCCCCCGTGGGCGGGGACGGGGACCGTCCGCGACGCGGGCCGCCCGGTCCAGCCGCCGCCAGCGGATTCGGCGCGTGCGCGGCGGGCGCACGCCGAGGACCGGAGGGGAGCGTTGACACTCCGGCACGGCGCTCCTTAGGCTGCCTTCACCGGAATTTTCCGGAATCCCCCCAGGCTCCCTGCCAAGGAGGCCAGCGTGACCACCACCCCCCGACGGACGCGGGGCCGCGTCCTCGCCGTCCTGCTCGCCCTCGGCTTCGCCCTGTGCGCCGCGGCTCCCGCGGGTGCCCGCCCCGCTCCGCCCGCCCCCGGCGGGCACGCCACCCCCGACATCGTCGACTCCACGCAGCGCGGCGGCCGCGCCGTGGCCCTCACCTTCGACGACGGGCCCGATCCGCAGGACACCCCCCGGCTGCTCGACGTGCTGCGCCAGCACCGGGTCCGTGCGGTGTTCTGCCTCTGGGGCGAGCACGTGCGCCAGCACCCCGACCTCGTCCGACGGATCGCGCGGGAGGGGCACACGCTGTGCAACCACTCCATGCGCCACGACGACATGAGCGCCTGGTCGCCGGAGCGGGTCCGCGCCGACCTGCTGGAGACCGGCGCGGCCATCCGCGAGGCGGTGCCCCACGCCCGCGTCCCCTACTTCCGGGCGCCCTACGGCGCCTGGGGCCGGAGCCCCGAGGTGGCGGCCGGACTGGGCATGCAGCCGCTGGGCTGGAGCCTGGCCGTCGAGGACTGGGCCCCGCCCGGCACCGACGAACTCGTCCGGCGGCTGGAGGAGGGCGTCACCCCCGGATCGGTGGTGCTCCTGCACGACGGCGGGGGCGACCGCAGCCAGACCGTCGACGCCGTGGCCCGGATCATCCCGGCGCTGAGGGCCGAGGGCTGGCACTTCACCCGTCCCGCCCGGCGCTGACAGGCCGTGCTCCCCCCGGTCCTCCGCTCCGCTCCGTCCCGCCCGGCGCTGTCAGCCCCCACGTCCGAGGAGAAGACCATGTCCCCCACCCGCACCCGGCGAGGCCTGGCCGTCGTCATGGCGAGCACGCTGCTCCTGCTCGGCGGCTGGAGCGCCACCGGCGCCGCGGCCGCACCGGACGAGGCCGACGCCGGGAACTGGGTCGGCACCTGGGCGGCCGTGCCCACCGCCACGCCCGCCACGGCGACCCCGGTCCTGCACGACGAGACCATCCGCCAGGTCGTGCGCACCAGCGTCGGCGGGGACCGGCTGGGCCCGGNCTGACCAACGAGTTCGGGGAGAGCGCGCTGCGCGTGGGCGGGGTGCACGTGGCCCTGCGCGCGGGCGGCTCGGGAACCGACATCGATCCGGCCACCGACCGCACGGTCACCTTCGGCGGCCGTGCGTCGGTGACCATTCCGGCGGGCGCGCCCATGGTCAGCGACCCGGTCCCGCTGGAACTGCCCGCACACGCCGACCTGGTCGTGAGCATCCACCTGCCGGAGGAGACCCCGGTGACCACCCTGCACGCCTTCTCCTTCCAGGAGAACGCGGTGGCCGCGGGCGACGTCATCGGCGACACGTCCGTCGAGGCGACCCGCACGCTCACCCAGTGGCACTTCCTGTCGGGGGTCAGCGTGCGGTCCCGCACCCGGCTCGCCGACGCGGTCGTGGCCCTGGGCGACTCCATCACCGACGGCTCCGAGACCGAGGTCAACGCGAACCACCGGTGGCCGGACCTGCTCGCCCGGCGCCTGCCGCACACCGGCGTGCTCAACTCGGGGATCGCGGGCAACCGCCTGCTGCACGACCCCAACCCGCCCGAGGGCAGCGACGCCGAGGACTTCGCGGCCTTCTTCGGGCAGAGCGCCCTGCGCCGCTTCGACCGGGACGTGCTGGCGCACCCGGGCGTGGGCCACGTCATCGTCCTGCTGGGGGTCAACGACCTGGGACACCCCGGCACCGTGGCCCCGGCCTCGGAGACCGTCACGGCCGAGGAGATCATCGGCGCCCACCGCCAGATCATCGCCCGCGCGCACGCGGCCGGGCTGCGGGTCTACGGGGGCACCATCCTGCCGTTCGGGGGCGACACCCTCGGGTTCCACACCGAGGAGAACGAGGCCAAGCGCCAGGCGGTCAACGCGTGGATCCGCACGAGCGGGGAGTACGACGCCGTCATCGACTTCGACGAGGTGATGCGCGACCCGGCCGATCCGCTGAGCCTGCTGCCCGCCTACGACAGCGGCGACGGCCTGCACCCCAACGACGCCGGTATGGCCGCCATGGCCGACGCCGTACCGGCCCGGCTCTTCCGTCCGGGGTGGGAGGGGTAACCACACCGGGAGGGAGAGGGGCGGCCCGCGACCGCTCCCGGCGCGGCCGGGACCGGGACGCGGGCCGCTTCCGTGCCACCGGCTCGCACAGCCCCGTTCCCGGTGGTCGCCCTGTGCCGCCCGGTGCCCGTGCTGCGGGTGCTGCTCGTGCCGCTTCGCCCGGCGCTCCCGCCGCAACCGCCGGGGCGCTGTTGGCGGATGTGAGGCGTGGACATCCGCCTCAGCCGCGTACCAGCCGCCAGAAGGCCAGCGCGGCCTCCTCCGGTGCGGTGGCCCCGTCCGCCTCTCTGACCTCCCAGGCCTCCCCGATCCCGACGGCCTCTGCGGCCCCTCCGGTCTCGGGAGGCTTCCCGGCTTCGTCGGCCCCTCCAGCTTCCGAGTCCTCCCCGACGCCGACCCAGTCGGCGATCACACCGACCAGCGCCCCCGCCAGGTAGGCGGCGTGCGTGCGCACCGGCACGTCGTCGAACCCGTGCGGCCTCGCCCCACGCGCGAACCGCGCGGCCAACTCCTCGGCGAGCCGCCCCCGCAGCCGGTTCGTGAAGCGGGCGCTGCCGTGGTCCGACAGCATCCGGCGGTAGAGCACCGCGCTGTCCGCCACGTGCCCGAACAGGTCCACCAGCGGCTTGGGCGCCCGGTCGCGGGGCGCGTCCAGCGGGCACAGCGCCGCGCAGCGTGCCACGTGCGCGACGGCGCTCTCCATGGCGTCGGCGACCAGCGCGTCCAGGTCGGCGTAGTGCTGGTAGACGGTCGCGCGGTTGACCCCGGCCCGCCTGGCCACGGTGGAGACCGTGACGGTGCCCGAGGGGCTCTCCGCGGTCAGGGACAGCAGTGCGGTGCGCAGGCGGTCGCGGGTGCGCCGGACACGGGGGTCGTCGGGGTTCACAGGGGGCAGTATACGACACCTGTCCCTCATGGACAAGTGTTGTTTAAGCGACGAATGTCGTTTATGTTGTCCCCATGAGGATCGAGATCTGGGCCGACACGGTCTGCCCCTGGACGTACATCGGCAAGCGGCGCCTGGAGCGGGCGCTGGCCGGACTCGAAGGCGCGCTCCGCGAGGAGGCCGAGGTGCTCTGGCGCCCCTACCGGATCGACCCCGCCGCCCCGGCCGCGGCCGAACCCCTGGACCCCCTGCTGCGCGACCCCCTCGTGGACACCGCCCTGCGGGCCTGCGCGCCCGGCCTCACCCCGGCCCAGAACCGCGTCCGCGTGGCCGAGGTCGCCGCGGCCGAGGGGCTCGGTCCCCGCTGGGGCGCGGCATGGAGGGTCAGCAGCCACGACTCCCACCGCCTCCTGGCCCTGGCCCTGGAGACCGGCGGCCCCGGCCTCCAGGGCGCCGTCGCCGAGGGCGTCCTGCGCGCCCACTTCACGGCGGCCGAGGACATCGGTTCCGCCGACGTCCTGGACCGCGTCGCCCGCGAGGCCGGGTTCCCCGACGGCGGCCGACTCCTGGCCGGGGGCGCCGGGGAGGAGCGGGTCCGCGAACTCCTCCTGCGGGGCAGGGCCGTGGGCGTGCGCACCTCCCCGACCCTGGTGGCCAACGGCCGGGCCCTGGAGGGCGCCCAGCACCCCGACGCGATCCGCGACTTCCTGGTCGGAGCCGCCGGGCACGCCCCGCGCCGCCTCCCCGAGGAGGTCGAGCGCTTCCGTCAGGCGGAGTCCCTGCTGGACCGGGGCGACCCCCTCGGCGCGCTCACCCTGCTCCGGCCGATGCTCGACGAGCACGCCGCCGACCGGAACGTGCGCCTGCTCGCGGCCCGCGCCCACTACCGCTCCGCGCAGCTGGGCCGCGCCCGCCGCACGCTGGAGGAACTGGTGGAGCGGAGCCCGGACGACGCGTACGCGCGCCTGCTCCTGGGCCGCACGCTCCAGCGGCAGGGGGAGCGGGAACTGGCCGGGCCGCACCTGCGCCTGGCCGGCGCCATGGCCCCCGAGTACGTCTGACCCGCCGCCCGGGCCGCCCGGGCCCTCGGACACCTGAGCACCCGGGCCGCGAGGGAACCCGGGCATCGGGTATCAGGGCACCCGGGCCGCGCGGGTACCCGGCCGCCCTGGCCGCGTGTGCACTCGGATCACGCGGAGCGGGCCGCGGCCGGGGGACCGGTTTTCGGCTGTGTCCCCCGCTCGGTCGCCGGTGTCCCCATCAGGTCACCTCCGCGTGGCCGAACGGATCTCGGCACAGACACATTCTTGTGTTGAACGGGGCTTCTTACCCAACAAGCCGCAACACTGCGCGACTTTTCCACTACTTTTGGTTACTGTTCGGGGCGTTGGTCTCCGCGCCCGACGCACCTGCCCCGCTCACGTCCTCAGAGTGCTCTCCCGTGGCGCGCGGAGCGATGCCGTGTGAGCTGCCAGAGTCGTGGGTCTTGGGGGAGTGTACGTGGTCACAACCAGCCGGACGGAGACCGTCCGCGAACAGTCGGCGCGGATCATGGTCGACCCCGGGGCCCCAGGGGCCTCAGGAATCCCCGGGACCGCGGGCGTCACCGAGCGGCGCGGGGCGGTCGCCTCCGGCGGCGGGGGCAACGGGGCCTGGGTGCGCCCCTACGTCGTCAGCCTGGTCGGCCTGGACCTGGCCGCCGCCCTCACGGCCACCCTCAGCGGAACGGCGGCCCGCTTCCCCTCCGCCCTCGGGGCGGCCACCACCCTGCCCTACCTGGCACTCTCCCTCCTGCTGCCCCCCGTGTGGATCCTCTTCGTCTACCTGGGCGGCGGCTACGCCCGCCGCTTCCTCGGCGTGGGCACGGAGGAGTACCGCCGCGTCGCCACGGCCGGGATCGCCCTCGCCGCGACCGTCGCCGTCGGCGCCTACGCCATGCGCTTCGACCTCGCCCGCGGCTACGCGCTCGTCACCCTGCCGCTCATCCTCCTGCTCACCCTCGGCCTCAGGTACGCGCGCCGCAAGGCCCTGCACCGGCGCCGCGGTTCGGGCCAGTGCATGAGCGGGGTCGTGGTCGTCGGCTACCGCGTGGCCGTCCGCGACCTGGTCCGCCGGTTCCGCGGCGAGGTCTACCACGGCATGCGCGTCGTGGGCGTGTGCCTGCCCCAGGGGGAGGCGGCCGCCGGACCGGGCCCCGACGAGGTGGAGGGCTGCCCGGTCCTGGGCACCTTCACCGGCGCCGCGGAGGCCGCCGCCCTGGTCGGGGCCGACACCGTCGCGGTCCTGGCCTGCCCGGAAATGGACGGGGCCGAGCTGCGCCGCCTGGCCTGGCGGCTGGAGGAGACCGGCACCGACCTCATCGTCGCCTCCGCGCTCATGGACGTGGCCGGGCCGCGCACCTCCATCCGCCCGGTCGCGGGGCTGCCCCTGCTGCACGTGGAGCACCCCGAGCTGGTGGGCGCGCGCCGCGTCCTCAAGGGCGCCTTCGACCGCTGCGCCGCCGCCCTGGCCCTGGTGCTGCTCTCGCCGCTGTTCCTCGCGCTGTGCGTCCTCGTCCGGTCCGAGGGCGGCGGGCCCGCCCTCTTCACCCAGACGCGCGTGGGCAGGGGCGGGGGCGAGTTCACCGTTTACAAGTTCCGTACGATGGTCGTGGGGGCCGAGGCGTTGAAGGCGATGCTCCAGCCCCGCAACGAGCACGAGGGCGTGCTGTTCAAGATGCGCCGCGACCCCAGGGTGACGTCGGTGGGTGCCTGGCTGCGCCGGTACTCGCTCGACGAGCTTCCCCAGCTCGTCAACGTGGTCCGGGGGGAGATGTCGCTCGTCGGCCCGAGGCCGCCGCTTCCGGAGGAGGTCGCCCGTTACGGAGACGACGTCCGCCGCAGATTGGTGGTCAAGCCGGGTATGACGGGTCTGTGGCAGGTGAGCGGCCGCTCCGACCTCTCCTGGGAGGAATCGGTCCGTCTCGATCTGCGGTACGTGGAAAACTGGTCGCTGACACTGGACGTCCAGATCTTGTGGAAGACGTGGTCAGCGGTGATCCGTGGGGCGGGAGCATACTAGCCGGTGAAGAACATCCGAAACGATCATGAGGTGGCCCGGGACCTGGCGAGCGAGGCGGGGCAGCTGCTGCTGCGCCTGCGCGCCCGACACGGTTTCGACGAGCCCGACGTCCTGCGCACCCTGGGGGACCGCACCTCCCACGAGTTCCTGTTCTCCGCGCTGGGGCGGCTGCGGCCCAGCGACGCCGTCCTCTCCGAGGAGGGCGCCGACGACCCCGCGCGGCTCAACGCGCGCCGGGTGTGGATCATCGACCCCCTCGACGGCACGCGCGAGTTCGCCGAGGCGGGGCGCACCGACTGGGCGGTGCACGTGGCGCTGTGGGAGAACGGCGACCTGGTCGCGGGCGCCGTGGCGCTGCCCGCCCAGGGCAGCACCCTGTCCACGGTCGACCCGCCGTGGCTGCCCGAGGAGCGCCCCTCGGACCAGCGGCTGCGCATCACCGCCAGCCGGACCCGGCCCCCGGCCTTCGTCCAGCGGATGGCCACCCAGCTGGGCGCCGAGGTGGTCCCGATGGGCTCGGCGGGCGCCAAGATCTGCGCGGTGCTGCTCGGCATCGCCGACATCTACGTGCACGCGGGCGGCCAGTACGAGTGGGACAGCGCCGCCCCGGTGGCGGTGGCCCGGGCCTCGGGTCTGCACACCTCCCGGATCGACGGTTCCCCGCTGACGTACAACACGGCGGACCCGTTGCTGCCGGATGTCCTTGTATGCCGATCGGAATTGTCGGGTATGTTGTTGGCAAGCATCCGCGACGGCGCGGACCTGGACAGCGCGGGTCCGCACGCGGGGGGCTGATAGGACGACCCCTCCGCCGTCGGCCCTGTCGGTATTTCTAAGGCGGATTCATGGGTCAGGCGAGTCAGCAGGCCGGACGCTACCAGCTCTCCCAGCTGGACGTCCTGGAGGCCGAAGCCATCTTCATCATGCGCGAGGTGGCCGCGGAGTTCGAGCGGCCGGTGCTGCTCTTCTCCGGCGGCAAGGACTCCATCGTCATGCTGCGCCTGGCCGAGAAGGCCTTCTGGCCCGGCGCCGTTCCGTTCCCGGTCATGCACGTGGACACCGGCCACAACTTCGACGAGGTCATCGAGTTCCGCGACCGCAGGGTCGCCGAGGCGGGCGTCCGCCTGGTCGTGGCCTCGGTGCAGGAGCAGATCGACGCGGGCAAGGTCACCGAGCCCACCGGCCGCTGGGCCAGCCGCAACCGCCTCCAGACCTCGGCTCTGCTGGAGGCCATCGAGGAGAACGGCTTCGACGCCGCCTTCGGCGGTGCGCGACGCGACGAGGAGAAGGCCCGGGCCAAGGAACGGGTCTTCTCCTTCCGCGACGAGTTCGGCCAGTGGGACCCCAAGAACCAGCGCCCCGAGCTGTGGAGCGTGTTCAACACCCGCATCGACCGGGGCGAGCACATCCGGGTCTTCCCGATCTCCAACTGGACCGAGCTGGACGTGTGGGCCTACATCAGGCGGGAGCGGCTGGAGCTGCCCTCCATCTACTTCGCCCACGAGCGCGAGGTCTTCGAGCGCGACGGCATCCTGCTGTCGAACTCGCCCATCATCAACCGCGACGAGACCGAGGTCCCGTTCACCGAGACCGTCCGCTACCGCACCGTCGGCGACCTCACCTGCACCGGAGCGGTCAAGTCCACGGCCGTGGAGATCGACGACATCATCGCCGAGATCGCCGCGACCCGGGTGACCGAGAGAGGGCAGACGCGGGCGGACGACCGCGCCAGCGAGGCCGCCATGGAGGACCGCAAGCGCGAGGGCTACTTCTAGCGCGACGGCCGGAAAAGGGTTCATGGCCCCCTCATCCGCCGTGATCTTGTACTTATAGCGAGGTTCGAGCGCCGAGATCGGCTATAAGTACAAGATCATCGCAGGTCAGGGCCCCATGCATCACACCGGCAACGTTTCCGGCCAGCCCGCTGGCGCCCGGGCCGGAACCCGTTCCCCGCAGACCACACACTCCGCATTGGACCAGGCAAGCATGAGCAATGACATCCTGCGGTTCGCGACGGCGGGTTCCGTCGACGACGGCAAGAGCACCCTGATCGGCCGACTGCTGTTCGACTCCAAGTCCATCTTCGAGGACCAGCTCGACGCGGTGGAGCGCACGAGCGTGGCGCGCGGCGAGGAGCAGACCAACCTGGCGCTGCTCACCGACGGCCTGCGCGCCGAGCGCGAGCAGGGCATCACCATCGACGTGGCGTACCGCTACTTCGCCACCCCCAAGCGCACCTTCATCATCGCCGACACCCCCGGGCACATCCAGTACACCCGGAACATGGTCACCGGCGCCTCCACGGCCGACCTCGCCATCATCCTGGTGGACGCGCGCAAGGGCCTCCAGGAGCAGAGCCGCCGCCACGCCTTCCTCACCACCCTGCTCCAGGTGCCCCACCTGGTGCTGGCGGTCAACAAGATGGACCTGGTGGACTACTCCCAGGAACGCTTCGAGGAGATCAGGGCCGAGTTCGCCGACTTCGCCACCAAGCTGGACGTGTGCGACCTGACGTTCGTGCCGATCTCGGCCCTGAACGGCGACAACGTGGTGACCCGCTCGGAGAACATGCCCTGGTACACCGGGCCCTCCCTGCTCCACCACCTGGAGAACGTGCACATCGCCTCCGACCGCAACCTCATCGACGCGCGCTTCCCCGTGCAGTACGTGATCCGGCCGCACAGGTCGGCCGACCCCGAGCTGCACGACTACCGGGGCTACGCGGGCCAGCTCGCGGGCGGCGTCCTCAAGCCGGGCGACGAGGTCACCCACCTGCCGTCCGGGCTGAACACGCGGATCGCCAGGATCGTCACCGCCGACGGCGACGTCACCGAGGCCTACTCGCCGATGTCGGTCACCCTCCTGCTGGAGGACGAGATCGACATCTCCCGGGGCGACATGATCTGCCGCCCCAACAACGCCCCCGCGGTCACCCAGGACGTGGAGGCGATGGTGTGCTGGATGACGGACGCGCGCAAGCTGGAACCGCGCTCCAAGCTCATCCTCAAGCACACCACCCGCACCGCGAAGGTCGTGGTCAAGGACCTGCGGTACCGGCTGGACGTCAACACGCTGCACCGCGACGAGCAGGCCGACCACCTGGCGCTCAACGAGATCGGCCGGGTGCGGCTGCGCTCCACCCAGCCCCTGTTCGTGGACGAGTACGCCAAGAACCGCCAGACGGGCGGGTTCATCCTCATCGACGAGTCCACCAACGTCACGGTCGCCGCGGGGATGGTCGTCAAGACCGACTGACCCCGGGCGGGGCGCCGCCGGGCGCCCGGGACCGCGACCGTGCGACGGGGCCGCCTCCGGGCGGCCCCTCGCGCTGTCCGGAGCCAGCGCGGGGAGGGCGGGGGCCGGCTCCGGCCGCGGACCGGGCTGAGCGACCGGGAGGCGGGCCGGGGAGCGGGTCCGGCTGAGCGACCGGGAGGTGGACCGGGTTCCTCCCACCCTCTCCTTGGTCACTCCGGGGTCACGAGCGGTGACCGAAAGTAATAGCCTGGTGGGGTGGACGATGGTTATCGACTGGTGTTCGTCGGTGGAATGGGCCGCTCCGGCTCGACCCTGATCGAGCGGCTCCTCGGCGAACTGCCCGGGTTCTGTTCGGTCGGCGAGGTCGTGCACCTGTGGCGGCGCGGACTGGTGGAGGACGAGCGGTGCGGCTGCGGCCGACCGTTCTCCGGCTGCGGCTTCTGGTCCGACGTGGGCAAGGAGGCCTTCGGCGGCTGGGACCGCCTGGACGCCGGGGAGGTGCTGCGGCTCAAGGACCGCGTCGACCGCACCCGCTTCCTGCCGGTGCTGCTCAACGGCCCCCGCGAGGGCCCGCTCGCCTCCCGCTGCGACCGCTACACCGAGCTCTACCACCGCCTGTACTCGGCGGTGTCCCTGGTCAGCGGCGCCCGCGTGATCGTGGACGCCAGCAAGCACGCCTCCCTGGCCGCCTGCCTGCGCTGGCGCTACGGCGCCCGGATGCGCCTGCTGCACGTGGTGCGCGACCCGCGGGCGGTGGCCCACTCCTGGGCCAGGCGCGTGGCGCGCCCGGACGCCTCCCCCGACAGCAGCGAGCCGGAGATGGCCCGCTACTCGGCAGGACGGGCGTCGGTGCAGTGGATGGCCCAGAACGCCTGCTTCGACGCCCTGGCCCGGCGCGGCGTCCCGTCCCTGCGCGTGCGCTACGAGGACTTCGTCGCCGACCCCGGCGGCGAGTTCGACCGGATCGCGGAGTTCGCGGGGTACGCGGGCACCCCGCCGGACGCGGCGCGGGGCTGCCTCGGCCTGTCGGAGGGGCACGCGGTGTCGGGCAACCCGATGCGCTTCGCGGCCGGGCGCGTCGGGGTCCGCGCCGACCACGGGTGGCGCGAGGCGATGCCCTCCTGGCGGCGGCGCCTGGTGGCCGCCGTGACGGCTCCGTCCCGAGGGCGTTACGGCTACTGAAGTCCGTTTTGCCACTTCAAGGACTGTTGTCCGCCCCAAATATGACGTATGGTGTCCATCTGAATACTCTGCGTCACATTTGGAGAGCTAGGGGGAGTCTGCCGTGGACAGGGGACCGGTACGGGCACTGGCGACGACGGGGGCACTGACCCTCGTCCTGACACTGGCCGGGGCGGGGGACACCCCGGCGGGCGGGGCCTCGTCCCCTCCACGGCAACCCTCGGACCGGCCCGCGGGGGTGACGGAACCCGGGGGGTACGCCGCGGACGAGGAGTGCACCGTCTCGGAGATCCTGGAGCCCTCGTGCGGCGTCTGGTGGGGGGCCAGCCCCTACCAGGACCGGATCGAGCCGCTGGAGGAGGGGGGCGGACNNCGTCTACACCTGGCGCGGCGTCGACCAGGCGAACATCCCCGGCAGGCGCGAGCGGGAGCTGATCGCCGAGGGCAGGTTCGTGCACACAAACATCGAGGCACGGCGGTTCACGCGCTCCGGGCACCCGGCGGTCTCCTACGAGTCCATCATCGACGGCGAGTTCGACGACTCGCTGCGGTCCCAGGCCGGCGCCATCGCGGAACTGGGGGTGCCCTACTTCGTCACCTTCGACCACGAGGCCGACGCCAACACGCGCTACGACAGGCGCGGCACGCCCGAGGAGTTCGTGCGGGCCTGGCGGCACATCGTGGACCTGTACCGCGAGGAGGGCGCGGCCAACGCCATCTGGGTGTGGAACGTGACCGGCTGGGAGGGCAACTTCGACCGCCTCCCCGGCCTGTGGCCCGGCAACGACTACGTCGACTGGATCAGCTGGGAGGCGTACAACATGACCGGCTGCGACTCCCAGCCGCACTGGGACGAGGTGTACTCCTTCGAGGACATGATGCGCCCGGCCTACGAGTGGTTCCAAAGCGAGGGGCCCGAGCACGGGATCGACCCGGACAAGCCGGTGATGATCGGCGAGATGGGCACCACGCCCATCGGCCCGCAGGAGACCCTGGAGTGGTACTCCGAGATCCCCGACGTGCTGCGCCGCTACGAGCGGGTGCGCGCGGTCAAGGTGTGGGACAACAAGCTGTCCTCGGACTGCGACTTCCGGATCCGGGCCAACGAGTACGCCCAGCGCGGCTTCGAGACGGCCGGGCAGGACCCGTACGTGTACCTGCCCGAGCAGGTGCGCGAGCTGGCCGAGTACGCCCAGGAACGGGGTTGACCGCCCGGGGCCCGGGCCGTCCGGGACGGTTCGCGCGGACCGCCGCTCCCACGGGGGGTGGCGGTCCGCGCGTGTGAGGGGCCGTGCGCGCGGGCGTGCCGCCGCTCCCGGTCCGGTGCCGCGTCCTCGCCCGGTGCGGCCCGTACGCGGGGGAGCGCCGGGTCCTCAGCCGCCCACGGGCCGGAACATGGACCAGGTGCGCGGGCCGCGCCCGGGCAGCCCGTACTCGGCGGTCACCCGGAAGCCGAGCGACGCGTACAGGCCCACGTTGCCCTCCGTCGACGTCTCCAGGAACGCGGGGAAGCCCGCCGCGTCGGCCTCGTGCAGGCCCGCGCCGACCACCGCGCGCCCCAGGCCCCGGCCCCGGGACGCGGGGTGGACGCCGACGGTGCCGAGGAACCACACCGGCTCCTCCGGCCGGTACGGCGCCATGGCGGCCTCGGCCGCCGCGTAGGCCGGGGCGCGGTCGCCCGCCAGCTCCACGAGCCCGGGCAGCAGGGCCTCCATGGCCTCCTGCGCGCCGTCGGAGCCGGGCACCGTCCAGACGGAGGCCGCCTGGAGGTCGTCGCTCACCCACACCCGCCCGTACGGGAGGCCGACGTCGGCGAGGAAGACGCGCTGGAACTCCCGCAGCCGCGTCCCGTGGTCGTCGGCGCTGATCACGTGACGGGTGAAGGGGTAGTCCGCGAAAGCGGCGGCCAGCGTGTCCGCCGCCCCCTCGACGTCCTCGGGGGTGGCCCTGCGGATCATGCGCGTCCTTCCCGGCTGCTCGGTCCGCGCGCCGGGAGCCCCGGCGCGCGGACCGAGGCTACACGCCCCTGCCGCGCAGGTGCAGCGCGCGCGTGACCCACCCGGCGGGCACCCCGAACACCACCGCCAGCGCCAGGTAGGCGCGGGCCTCGGCGGGGCGGCTGCGGACCGTGGTGCCGATCCAGCGCAGCGCGGCGCGCCGACGCCCGGAGGCGGCCTCGGCGAAGGCGATCTGCCCGGCCACGCGCGCGTGGCCGCGCGGCACCAGCGCGAACTCGGGGTAGCGGTCCAGCAGCCAGCGCAGGGCGGTGGAGATGGTCCGCCAGCGTCCGGAGAAGTGCGATCTGCGGTGCCACAGCACCCGCACGCCCGGTTCGGGGATGTTGCGGATGGGGCCGCGCCGGGCCAGCCGCAGCAGCAGTTCGTAGTCCTCGGCGTAGCTGCCGGGGATCTCCTCGCTGACGGTTCCGCAGCCGTCGATCATGGCGCGGCGCCGGATGAGGAACGTGGACGGGTGCAGCTCGGTCAGGCGCGACCCCAGCAGGTCGCCGAAGGTCACGCTGGTGCGGTCCAGGCTGCGGACCGCCTCGACCCTGTCGTAGACCACCCGGATGCCGCAGCACACCAGTTCGGTGCCGGGCTCGTCGAGCATGACGTCGACCTGGGCCCGGAGCTTCCCGGGCAGCCACGTGTCGTCGTCGTCGCAGAAGGCCACCAGGTCGGTGTCGGCGGCGAGCACGCCGGTGTTGCGGGCCCCGGCCAGGCCGGGGGTGAGGGTGTTGGTGACCACCCGCACGGGGCGGTCGCCGTCGGAGCGGGCCAGGGACGGGTCGGGCTGGTCGTTGTCGAAGACGACGATCGTGGTGATGCGGCCGGAGTAGTCCTGCTCGTTGATCGCCCGCAGGGTGCGGCGCAGCAGTTCCGGCCGGTCCCGGGTGGGCACCACCACGGTCACGCCGGGGCGGGGCCCGGCGTCGGGCGCGACGGCCGCGCCGGTCTGGGCGGCGGTGCGGTCGGGGGCGCGGCGGGCGGCCTCGGGGGCGGTTCGAGTGGTGGCCGGTGCGGCGGCGCGGGTGGTGGTCAGCGGGTCCGTGCCGCTTCCGGCGGTGCGGACGGCCGACCCGGTGGCCGTGGCGGCGGGTCCCGTCGAGGTCCCCGCGGCGGTCTCCGCCGCCGCGCCCCGGGCGCCCGTGAGCAGGTCGATGAGCTCCCCGGCGCGCAGCGCGGCCCGCTCGGTGCCCTCTGCGTCGGCGGGGTCCACCCGGAAGTCCCCGGGTGAGGCGAGCGCCCTGTCCAGGAGCGCGGAGAGCTGCTGCGGGGTGGCGCAGGCACGCACCCGGCCCGCCTCCTCCAGGCGCCGCACGAACAGGAGCTGGTGCTCGTCGACGTGCTCGTCCAGTTCGGGGTCGCGGGCGACGACGATGGGCAGGCGTCCGGCGCGGCGGGCCTGGACGATGGTGCCCGGTCCGCCGTGGGCGACGACCACCCGGGCCCGGCGCATGTGCTCGCCGAGCTCCTCGCCGGGCAGGAACGGGGTGCCCGCGGCCACGGCGGGGGCGTCGCTGTGCCCGTGCTGGACCAGGAAGCGCAGGGACCGGTGGCGCCGGGCGTAGTCGTCGATCCAGCGGACCAGCCGGTCGAAGGAGTGGTGGTCGGTGCCGAGGCTGACGACCACGTCGGGGTGGCCGCTGTCGTCGGAGCGCGGGACGGGACGCGTGGTCTGTTCGGTCAAAGCAGCGGTCCTACCGTGATGGCGGTCGGCATGAAGGCGCGCTGTTCCTCCCACTGGGCGAGGAACAGCCGGGTGAACGGACGGCACAGCCGGGCGGTGAGCGTCGGTGTGTCGAGGCGGTCGTAGACCTCGATGTAGACGGTCGGTATCCGCAGCAGCCACGCCAGGGCGAAGAACGGCAGGGCCACTCCGGCGCCGGTGGTGACCACGGCGCAGGGGCGCCGTTCGCGCAGGACGCGGACGGCCAGCCAGGCGTTGCGCAGCAGGTTGCCCACGTGGCGGGTGGTGGGATGGAAGGCCCACCGGACGCGCTCGCCGGTCAGGGCGGACTCGGCGTCGGGGGTCCGGAAGGTCACCCACACGCGCTCGCGGTGCCGCCACCAGGGGCGCAGTGAGCACAGCTGGGTCAGGTGCCCTCCGCTGGAGGCCACCAGGAGAACCGGTCGTGGAGACATGTGGTCATCATTCCATAACTCTGTGTAGTCGCTGGGATGGTCGCGGCGAGGCGCACCGGTTGTCCACAGGCGAGAAGCGCGTCTTCCGCCGGGCGCGCGTAGGGGCTTTCATGGATAACGGGGGGTCCCCCGGGCCCGCCCGCCTCGGTGTGCCCGCACTGTCTCCGGCTGCGCCGCGCGCCCGCACCGCTTCCGGCTGCCGCCGCGACTGGATGCCGCCTCCGGTCGCTCCTCCGGCTGCCGCCGCGCCCGCACCGCCTTCGCCGGTCGCCGCGTGCCCGCACCGCCTCCAGACGCCTTCTTCGGCTGGCGTCTCCGGTCACCGCCTCGGCGTGCCCGCCCGCCTCCGGTCACCGCTGCCGCATGCCTCACCGGCGCGGATCCAGGCCCAGGAGCCCCCGCAGCGACCACACCGTCACCAGGTGACCCACGGCCCCCGAGGCCACCGCCATCGCCAGCGTCGCGATCCCGCCGCCCAGCAACGCCTCCAGCAGCAGCGGCAGGGCACCGAACCACGTCAGCGCGCTGGCCGTCGCGGCCAGCACCGGACGGCTGAACGGGTGCAGCACCACGCGGGACCGCAACTGCCACAGCGGGAGCAGCTTGCGCACCAGCATCGCGGCCACCAGGGCCACGGCCGCCCCGGTCGCTCCGGCCACGGGCACGAGCAGCACGCACACCAGCACGTTCGCCGCCAGCGACAGCACGTTGTTGACCAGGTTCAGCCGGGTCAGCCCGGTCATCGTCAGGACCAGGTCGCCCATGCCCAGCGCGGCGGCCGTCAGCTGGCCCGCGCACACCACGGCCAGCGCCGTCGCCCCCGCCGCGTACTCCGGTCCGAACAGCCGCATCACCTCGGGAGCGAACACCAGGACCGACAGGTACAGAGGCCACAGCAGGCACACCAGCCACGCCGTTCCCGCCTGGTAGAGGGTCCGGACCCCGGCGTGGTCGCCCGTCGCCAGCTGTTCGGCGAACCTGGGCTGGGCCGCGTACAGCACCGCCTGCGTGCCGAACTGGCCGACCACCATGACCCGCGTGGCCGCCGTGAACACCGCCGCGCCGGTCAGCCCGCCCAGGAGCGCCACGAGGACCACGCCGCCGCGCTGCACGCCCATCTGGGCGACCGCGGCCACCGCGCGCGGCAGGGAGAAGGACCAGAACGTCCGCGCGTCCACCCGTTCCACGGCCTCCGGAGTTCCAGCCGTTCCGGTGAACACGGGCGCACCGGGGGCACGGCCGGTCTCCGGAGCCGCGGTCGTCCCCGTGGTCACGGGCTCGTCATCGCCGCGGCCGGTCCCCGGGGTTCCAGCCGTTCCGGCAGTACCAAGGCCACTGGGAGCGCCCTGCCTCCCTGCGGGCACCGCCTCCCTGGTGGCACCACCGGTCCCGGCGGTGGCGGACGTTCCGGATGCCCCGTCGATCACCGCCTCCCCGGGACCGTCCTCACCCCCGGGTCCATCCTCACCCTCATGGCCATCCTCATCACCGGGGGCATCACCGGCCTCGGGAACGGCCCGGCGCACGACCCGGCCCAGCCAGAACCACGCCACCACGGCCGCGGGCAGGTACGGCCCCGCCCACGCCAGCGCCAACAGCCCCGCCGCCCCCGAGACCGCGACCCCCGCCACCAGGGCGAGCTGCGCCAGCGGACGGCCCACCTTGTCCACCAGCACGGTTCCGGCCATGTCGTGGTGGGCCCGCGTCGCGGCCAGGGCCGTGTCCGCCAGCACCGCGAACGGCAGGAACACCGCCAGCAGCCGCAGGTAGACCTCCGCCTCGCCGCCGCCCAGGCCCCGCGCCACCGGCCCGGCGCACACCAGCAGCAGCACCGCCAGCGCGCACGCCACGAGCACGGCCGGGGCCACGGCCGTCCGCAGCAGCCGGGGCACGCCCCCGGGTTCGCCGAACACGCGCATCCGGGCGATGAAGTACACCAACCCGTCCGACGCGCCCAGGTTGGCCACCACCGCGGCGATCAGGAACACCGACGTCGCGGAGAACAGCAGCCCCGCCGTCTCCTGGGAGAACGCCCGCGTGATCGTCACGATCACGGCGAGGTTCAGCGCGGCGCCGACCACGGCCCCCGCCATGTTGACCGCACCGCCGCGCAGGACGCGGCGCAGCCCCGCCCGCTCCCGCTCCGCCGCGGCGGTCACGCGCGCCACGAGGGGACGCGCCCCCACCAGTCCGCCAACCGCGCGTCGCTGTCGGCGAACCGCGCCGCCAGCTCCGCGCGCAGCCCCTCGGGCATCGTCGTCCGGGCGCGCGCGTTGTGCCTGCCCGGGGCGTTCCCCGGCCCGGGCGGCAGCCCCAGGAACCGCTCCACCCCGCTCAGCGCCCGCGCCGTGCCGTCGAACAGGTCGGCGTGGTCCACCACGTGCATCCGGTCCCGCCCCAGGTGCTTCTCCATCCGCGCGAGCTGGTCCGCGTAGCGACCGCGCGCCACGTAGCCGTGGTGCTGGTGGGAGTGCGACCGGTACCCGGGATCGGCCAGCATCCGCTCCTCCTCACCGGCCAGCCGCTCCTGCTCCAGCTCCAGCGCCCGCTCGAACGGCTCCGTCTCGAACCCGCGCGCGGTCTCGTGCGCGTGCGCCGAGTAGGCCCGCTCCACCGGGTCGCGCAGGATGACCACCACCCGCACGTCCGGCAGGTCGCGGGCGATCCGCTCGGCGGCCAGCGGGTGGAACAGGTAGTACGGGCTGGACTCGACCACCCTCACCCGGGGGCGCCCCCGCCGGGCCCGCAGCGCCGCGCGCAGGGGGAAGTACGCCCGGTACCGGTCGGGGCCGCCGCGGTAGCCGGTGTCGAAGTAGTGCACCCCCTTGCGCAGGGTGGGGCCGGTGACGCACGGGTGCAGGCACAGCGTCCTGAACAGCGACGTCGTGCCCGAACGCTGCGCTCCGCAGACGAGGAAGTCGGGCAGCGCGCGGGCCGGTGCGGTGAGCGCGCCCAGGCCGTCGGCGAGGGGCAGGAGTGCCTCCCGGGCCGGGACGGCCATGCGGTGGAACAGGACGGGAACGGTGCTCCGGGGCATCACGTGCTCCTTCTGTCGCGGTTTCGGTCACCCCGGCCGCCGTCCTCGGCGCCCGGGTTCGACGGGACGTGTCGATCGATCGGGGGGCCTGGTCCGGTGGACCCGTCCGGACCTGGCGAGGCGTTCGGACCTGTCGGGCCGTTCAGACGGGCCGGGCCGCTCAGACCTGGAGAGCCGTTCAGACCTGGCGGGCCTCGCGGGCCTCGTGGGCCGCCCTCTCCTGAAGCCCCTCCAGCGCGGGCAGCAGCCAGTCGTCCACGGCCGCGAGGTGGCCGCCGCTCTCGTCCTGCCGGTCGTGCAGGTAGCGGGTGGCCAGGTCGATGAGGTACAGCGCCATCACCGTGGACACCGTGTGGGAGCTCACCCCGGTCTCGGACATCAGGGGGTCGCGCAGCAGCCGCGACCCGCTCTCCAGCCACCGGTGCACGCCCGGGTGGACCCCGGCCTGCACGCACTCGTTGAGGTCGTAGTGCAGGGCGTCGAAGCCCGCGGGCGCGTCCATGGCGAGCCGCTCCCAGTCCCACACGAACGCGCGCCGTGCGGTGCTGGCGATGTTCCACCTGGTCAGGTCGCCGTGCCAGGCGCCGAACGGCACGTACACGTCGGGCAGGCGGCGCAGCGCGGCGCGCAGCGGCGCCACCTCGGGGCGCGTGCCCAGCGTCACGATCCGCTCCTCCAGCGACCGCCGGTAGGGGCTGTCGGACAGCCTCCGGCGCCGCACCCTGGACAGCCCGGCGATCTGCGTCACGCACCTCAGCAGCTGGCGCCGCGTGGGCCGGTCGGTCTGGACGCCGACCGGCAGCGCCTCCTGCACCAGCAGCGGGTGGCCGTTCCACTCGCCCTCGTGCAGCAGCCGGGGGACGGTCACGTCCGGCAGGCGGGCCTCGGCCAGCTGGCGCAGGGCCCGCGTCTCGGCACGCACCAGGCGCGAGGTCAGGTCGTTGACGGCCACCTTGGCGTAGCCGATCGTGCGCCCGCCGGGCGTGAGCAGCAGGAGCACGGGCTTGCGGTTGGCCCGGGGCGGGCCCACGTGGATGGCGACGGCCAGGTCGCGGTCCAGCGCCGACGTGAGCGCGTGCTCGATGCCCGGACCGGCCCCCACGTACAGCCGGTCGCGCAGCAGGAGCGGGGCCAGCCCGGTGGCGAACGCACCGGTCAGCAGCAGCGTGCGCGCCCGCTCCCGGAACGAGTGCCCCTGGGAGAAGGACGTGATGCCCCGGGTGGCAGCCGACCGGTCGTGGGCGGGCAGGATCACCCGGGGGTTCTGCGCGTTGGGGACCGGAAGGTACTGGGTGCCCCGGTCGCGGCGGACCAGCCGCCGCATACCGCGGTCGCCGGGGCCGAGCAGTCCGCCGCACGGCCACAGCACCGCGGCGAGGTCGGTCAGGTAGGTCGTCTCGCTGTTCACCAAAGACCCCCGCGGGTGCGCGCGGTCCGCCGCCGGAGCACCGGTTCCCCGCCCCGCCACAGCAGGGCGACGGCGACCATGGTGACGGCCAGCGGGGACATCAGCGCGACGTAGAAGAACATGTACCAGAACAGCAGCAGCACGGTCAGCAGCGCGCCCTGCCCCTCCAGCGAGGACGCGCGGCGGTAGCGCCACACGACGTGTGCGAAGAAGGCGAGCATGAGGCCGGTGCCCACCCAGCCCCCGGCGATCAGCGTCATCCACAGCTGCCCCGCGTTGCCGATGACGTGCTGGCCGCAGCCGGGGCACTCGGAGGTGGGGCCGACCGCGATCGACTCCGAGCTGCCCAGGCTCTCCCGGGTGGTGCCCCACCCCATGACCGGGGACAGCCGGGCGGCCTCCACGGCCGCCGCGTTGGTGGCGGCCCGGCCGTCGTCGCTGTGCGGGTTGTCGAGCCTGGTCCGCACCACGTCGGCCAGCGGTGAGGCGGCCAGCGCCAGCAGCACCGCCAGGCCCGCGACGGCGCAGACGCCCACCAGGACCACCCGGCCGCGGCGCAGCGCCACCAGGCCCGCGAAGACCGCGGACAGCGCCAGCCCCGCCCACAGGGCCCGGTTGAGCGAGTACACGACGGGGACCACGGCCAGCGCGGCGGCGGCCAGCGCACCCCAGCGCACCCATCCCGAACCCTGCGCCACCCAACCCACCACCAGCCACACCAGCAGCAGGGAGAGCATGTACCCCCAGATGTTGGTGTACTCCCAGGGCGCCTTCGGGCGGGCCGACTCGTACCCGAAGATGTCCATGACCTGCGCGGACGCGGGGTGGATGAGGGTCTGCATGTAGGGGTCGGAGGCCAGGGAGGGGGGAAGCAGGTACTCCGTCGGTGCCGTGAACTCGAACCGGGGCGCGAGCATGCCCAGGTAGCCGCCCGCGATCGTGGTCAGGCACAGCACCGCCAGCGCGCCCACGACCGCGCGCGTGGGCAGCTCGCGTTCGGAGAGGTTGCCGACGTAGAGCATCAGGACGGTCAGCACCAGGTAGTTGACCGCCCGGAGCACGGCGCCGCCGTAGCCGCCGCTGCCCGGCACGGTGCCGGGCAGCTCCAGCTGGACCAGGCACAGGCCCAGCACCGTCCACAGCAGGAACAGCGCCCACAGCCAGAACCCCGGGGGGACCCGCAGCCCCGTGGTCCGGTAGCGGCGCACCAGTTCGGCGGCCATCGGGACCGCGAACAGCCAGTACGCGAACTGCCCCAGGCCCAGGGCCCACCACAGCGGGTACCCGGCCAGCAGCCAGAGCAGCGGCCGACCGGTGACGTCGACGGTTCCGCCCGCCGGGGGCGGGCTCCCGACGACGGGACCCACCGCCCCGGCGGTCGGCCGGGAAACGCGGGCGGACGTGCTCCAGGCCATCAGTTCCGGGTCCCCGAGGCGGCGTCCGGGGAGGTGTCCGGGGTGGCGTCCGGGGCGGCGGAGTCCTCGGCGGCCCCGTTCGGCCGGGAGTCCTCGGCCCCCTCCGAGGCGAAGGCCACGAGGGCCTCGGTGGCCTCGGCGCCGCTGACGGTCGCTTCGGGGGAGCGGGGCTCCTGTGCCCCAGCGGCCCGGGTCAGTCCGAAGGCCGTCTCCGCCGCCGAGGCCGCGCCCGGGGCCGCCGCGGTACCCGCAGTGTCACCGCTGGTCTCCTTGGTCCCGCTGGGCCTCCTGACCGCGGTGGTCCCTGCGGCGTCACCGCTGGCCCCACTGGTTCCACTGGCCCCGTCCGTGTCAGCCGCGTCCGTGCCGGTTGCGTCCGAGGCCGTGGCGCCCTCTGTCGCCCGGTCGGTCTCGGCGGCCTCTGCGTCAGCTGAGCCTTCGGTGACCTCGGTGACCTCGGGGGCCGCCGGGACCTGGGTGGCGCCGTCGCCTCCGAGCACGCGGGGGACCTCCAGGCCCGCGGGTATCCCACCGTCGCGGGCAGTCTCCGCGTCCTCCGCGGCGCCGTTGTCGGACTCGCCCGCCCCCGGGGCCCGCTCGCCCGCGTCGATCCCGGCCATCCCGGAGCGCTCCCCGGTGGGCGCGCCCTCAGCGCGCTCGCCGCCGTCCGCGTTCCCGGGGTCCGCGTTCTCACCGGAAGTCCGCGGAGACGTCCTGGCGGCACCGGTGGCCGCGGTCTTCCCGCTCCGTGTCGTTCCGCTTCCCTCCGCGATTCCCGCCGGGTCCTCCGCGGCCTCCGCCCGCCGGGGACCGGGCACCCCGGGGGCGCCTTCCGCCTCCCTGTGCGCCGGGGGCCGGGCCGTCTCACCGCGCCCCTCCGTCCCCCTGGCCCCGGCAGCGGTGGGCAGCTCACTGACGATGCCGGTCAGCGTGATCCCCGCAGCGGCGCGGCCCTTCGCGGTCCCGGTCGACCCCACGGCCTTCCCAGTCGCCACGTCCGCCTCGTCCGCCTCGTCCCTCCCTGGCGTCCGACCGGTCCCGGCGAGCTCCTCCTCACCGCGCACCGCGGGGACCGGCGGCGACGCCACCGGCGCGGGCCCGGCCAGCGGCTGGCGCGGCAGGACGGCCGTGCCCGGAACGGGGACCCCGAACCGGTCGGCGAGCACGAGCAGCCCCCTCAGTCCGGCGCGGCGCGTGCGGTCCAGCTCGACCACCGGCAGCATCAGGTCGGCCGAACCGGCCAGCGCGTGCGCGTCGGCGCGCTCGCTCACCGGCGCCACCGCCACCACCACGTACTCCGCCCCCGCCCGCAGCAGCCGCAGCAGCTCCGGCATCGCGGTGCCCTGCACCGGCGCGTCCAGGCCCGGCGACCCGTACCGCAGGACCCGCAGGCGGGGGCCCGCG
>ANAW01000062.1:0-5594 GCA_000340945.1 Nocardiopsis synnemataformans DSM 44143
TGCACCGGCGCGTCCAGGCCCGGCGACCCGTACCGCAGGACCCGCAGGCGGGGCACCGCGTCGGGCCGAACCTCCAGGTCGGCGGGGTCCTCGCCCTCCAGCAGCGCCTCGGCCAGGCCGGGGCCCTCCGGCAGCCCCAGCAGCTCGCCGACGGTGTCGGTGCGGGGGTCGGTGCACACCAGCAGCGTCTCCGAGCCCGTGCGGGCCAGGGACGCGGCCAGGTTCACCGCGGTCGCCGTACCCGCGCGGCCCGGGGTGGTCGCGGTGACGAGCAGGACGCGGCCGAGGACCGCCTCCTCGCCTCCGAGGAGTTCGGCCAGGCCGTCCTCCTCGACTCCGCCCACGTCCGCGGCCCTTCCGGCGCGGCCGGTCACTCCGGCCCCACCCGTCCCGGTTCCGGTCAGCCCGGCGCCCTCCGAGGGACGGTCGGCCGAGGCGGGAACAGGGCCCGCGGCGAGGCGGGCGCGCACCAGGTGCGCGAACTCGTTGACCCGCTGCCCGCGCCGGTCGCCGTCCGCCAGCAGCCCGGGGGAGCGCTGGCCGCGCCCGACCCGCTCGGACAGGTCGAGCAGCACCGGCACCGCCCCGATCCGCCCGGTCTCCTCGGTGTCGTGCAGCCTCGGGTCGAGGCGGTCGCGGACCACGGCCGCCAGCAGCCCCGCCAGCAGGCCGAGCGCGGCGCCGCCGACCAGCCACAGGGCGGGCACCGGGCTGCTCGCGCGCTCGGGGAGCCCCGCCGGGGTGATGACCCTCCCGGGCTCGACCGTCTCCGCCAGGGCGCTGAGCGGGCTGATGCCGTTGCCCAGCTCGGTGATCTCCGCGCGCAGCGCCTCCACCCGCGCGTCCGCGCCGGGGTCCGCGGACTCCCCGGCGGCCTCGGCGAGGGCCTCGTAGCGGGCCTCCTGCTCACCGCGCAGCGCCTCCAGGTGGCTGTCGATCAGCCCGTCGATCCGCTCGCGGCGCAGTTCGAGGTAGGCGTCGGCGTAGGCCTGCGCGCCCGCCCGCGCGGCCTCGGGGCTCCCGGCGGAGTAGCTGATCTCCAGGACGCTGCTGTTGGGGGGAACGCTCACGTCCACCCGCTCGCGCAGGTCCTCCACGGAGGGCGCGGCGCCGCCTCCCCCGCCCAGGGCCTCGGCCGCGGCGGACGACACGCGGTCCGACAGCAGGACCTGCGCCTCGGTGTCGAGGTTGACGTCCCCGGCCAGGCGGCCGGAGCGCTCCCCGGTGAACTCGGCCATCCCGCTGGGCTGGACCTGGACGGCGGAGACGGAGGTGTAGGCGGCGGGGAGTCCGACCACCGCGGCGGCGGCCAGGACCAGCCCGCCGAGCACACCGGCGCCGACGAGCCGCCGGCGGCGGCGCAGCAGTGCCGTGTACTCCCTCAGTTCCGGTCCGGACGGGCCGGGGGCGTCGGTGTCCATCGAGTCCTCTCCGCGCAAGGGTGGTCAACACTTTTAGTGATTGATTGCATACTAAGTGTAATCCCTTGGGGGATCTTGGAGGCATGGGCGAGCGGCCGTTTCCCGACCTGGGAAGTGACCGGAACCGGAGAGCGCGTCATAACCGAGGTGAACCCCGGACACGCGAAAGGGGCGGCGGGACACTCCCGCCGCCCCCTCGGGCGCCGCCGGGTGGTCGGACCCCGCGGTCGGACCCCGCGGCCGGACGCCCCTGTCCGACGGCCCCTAGCTGAGGACCACCGTGGGCGGGAGGCCGGTGGAGGACTCCCACGCCTCGTCGCACTCGTTCTGGCTGGAGACCGTGTGCGCGAGGGCCGAGCAGGTCCGGTACCGCGCCATCTGCTCCTGGTACACCACGGCCACCGCGAACAGCGACAGCGACATCACGATCCCCAGCACGCCCACGACCACGCTCATCAGCGCGCCCGGCGCCTCGGTGCGGTTGGCCCGCGCGGCCCGCCTCGCCCGGAAGCCCTGCACGACACCGAACACGGACAGCACGACCCCGTAGGGCGGCAGCAGCAGGCCGGCCGCCCCGAAGAACAGGCCCCACAGACCGCCGCGTTCGGCTCTGGGCGGCTGCCCCTCGTTCCGGGGCTCCGGGCTGTTGTCGGTCAAGGTTCACTCCTTATGCGCGCCCCCCTCGGGGCGCCGTGGTCGCCTCCGCTGCGCGGAGGCTACCCGTCGTCCATGGTCACGCCGGTCCGCGGGCCGCCGAGACCCCCGTCACAGGCCGGCCAACACCCACTCCCCGTGGGTAGACGCTACCTGGACCGATAGGGTGTGATCGCGGGCGGGCCCAGCGGGCGCGCCCGTCGCCCGCACGTCACCCGCAGCCACCCCCAACGGACGCCTCCGGCCCACGGACGCCCGCCGGGGGCCGCGCGGCGGACGACGGTCGGGTCACCCGCAAACCACGCTTCCGGCGCGGTCCGGCGCGCGCCGGACCCCCGGACCGGCGTACGCGAGATCCGGATGCTGCGCCGTCCCCCGGCGCCCCCGGAGGCGGGAGGCGGCTCTCGCACCGTTCTCTACACAATGGGAGAAGCATTGTCCGCGCGAGTGGTGGTCCTCATATCGGGCACGGGCAGCAACATGGCCGCCCTGCTGGAGGCGGCCAGGGACCCGGCCTACGGGGCGACCGTCGTCGCCGTCGGCTCCGACCGCGAGGGGACCCGCGGCGTCGAACTGGCCGAGGAGGCCGGGGTACCCGCGTTCGTCGTCCCCTTCCGCGACTACTCCGACCGCTCGCGGTGGAACGCCGCGATGGCCGAGCGCATCCACGAGCACCGTCCCGACCTCGTGGTCTCCGCGGGCTTCATGCGCATCCTCGGCCCCGCCGTGATCGGCAGCCACCCGGCGGTCAACATCCACCCGGCGCTCCTGCCCTCCTTCCCCGGCGCGCACGCCGTCCGTGACGCGCTCGCCCACGGTGTCCGCGTCACCGGCACCACCATCCACTTCCTCGACGAGGGCGTCGACTCCGGTCCGATCATCGACCAGGTCGCGGTGCCCGTCGAGGACGGCGATGACGAAGCCAGCCTCCACGAGCGGATCAAGTCCGTGGAGCGGACGATGCTGGTCGACACGGTCGGCAGGCTCGCCCGCGAGGGCTGGACCATCGACGGCAGGCACGTGCGGTTCGGCCGCACCGAGCAGCGCGTCACCGACGCGACCGACACGAAGGAGAACCGGTGACCCAGCAGGCCATCAGGCGTGCGTTGATCAGCGTCTACGACAAGACCGGTCTGGAGGAGCTGGGCATCGGCCTGGCCGAGGCCGGGGTGGAGATCGTCTCCACCGGCTCCACCGCCGCGCGGCTGAGCGCCGCCGACATCCCCGTCACCCCCGTGGAGGACGTCACCGGCTTCCCCGAGATCATGGAGGGCCGCGTCAAGACGCTGCACCCCTCCGTGCACGCCGGACTCCTGGCCGACCGGAACAACCCCGAGCACGTCGCCAGGATCAAGGAGCTGGGCATCGCCCCCTTCGACCTGGTCGTGGTCAACCTCTACCCCTTCCAGGACACCGTCGCCTCCGGCGCCTCCGAGGCCGACTGCATCGAGAAGATCGACATCGGCGGCCCCGCCATGGTGCGCGCCTCGGCCAAGAACCACGGCAGCGTCGCGGTCGTGGTCGACCCGGGCAGCTACGACGCCGCCCTGGAGGCCGTCCGCGACGGCGGCTTCACCCTGGAGCAGCGCAAGCGCCTGGCCGGGCTCGCCTTCCAGCACACCGCCGCCTACGACGCGGCCGTCGCCGGCTGGTTCGCGGCCGACTACGCCCCCGACGCTGAGGCCGCCGAGTCGGGCTGGCCCGGCTTCCTGGGCGCCGTCCACAGCCGCAGGGACGTGCTGCGCTACGGCGAGAACCCGCACCAGAAGGCGGCGCTGTACACCGTCGCGGGCGCCCCGGAGAGCGGCCTGGCCGGAGCCGAGCAGCTGCACGGCAAGGCGATGTCCTACAACAACTACGTGGACGCCGACGCCGCGCTGCGCGCCGCCCACGACTTCGACCAGCCGTGCGTGGCCATCATCAAGCACGCCAACCCGTGCGGGATCGCCGTGGGCGCCGACAACGCCGAGGCCCACCGCAGGGCGCACGCCTGCGACCCGGTGTCGGCCTTCGGCGGCGTCATCGCCACCAACCGCCCCGTCGGCGAGGAGCTGGCCGGACAGATCGCGGAGATCTTCACCGAGGTCGTCGTGGCCCCCGCCTTCGAGCCCGCGGCCGTGGAGGTCCTCAGCCGCAAGAAGAACATCCGCCTGCTCGTGGCGGACGGCTCCGGCTCCGGCGCGGGCGTGGAGCACCGCCAGATCAGCGGCGGCCTGCTGGTGCAGTCGCGCGACGCGATCGACGCCCCCGGCGACGACCCCTCCACCTGGACCCTGGCCACCGGCGAGCCCGCCGACGAGGCCACCCTGGCCGACCTGGCCTTCGCCTGGAAGGCCGTGCGCGCGGTCAAGTCCAACGCCATCCTCCTGGCCTCCGGCGGCGCGACCGTGGGCGTGGGCATGGGCCAGGTCAACCGCGTGGACTCCGCCCGCCTGGCGGTCACCCGCGCGGGCGAGAGGGTGACCGGCTCCGTGGCGGCCAGCGACGCCTTCTTCCCCTTCCCCGACGGCCTGGAGATCCTCACCGAGGCGGGGGTCCGCGCCGTCGTCCAGCCCGGCGGGTCGGTCCGCGACGAGGAGGTCGTGGCCGCGGCCAAGGCGGCCGGGGTCACCATGTACCTCACCGGGACCCGGCACTTCTTCCACTGAGCGAGGAGACACACGCATGAGCGCGACCGTTCTGGACGGCAAGGCCGTCGCGAAGTCCATCCGTGAGGAGCTCTCCGAGCGGGTGGCGAAGCTGCACGACCGCGGCGTCACCCCCGGTCTGGGCACGGTCCTGGTCGGCGACGACCCGGGCAGCCACTCCTACGTGCGCGGCAAGCACCGCGACTGCGCGCAGGTGGGCATCGCCAGCATCCGCCGCGACCTGCCCGCCGACGCCACCCAGGAGCAGGTGGAGCAGGCCGTCCACGAGCTGAACGCCGACCCGGCCTGCACCGGCTACATCGTGCAGCTCCCCCTGCCGAGGGGCCTGGACGAGAACCGCGTGCTGGGCCTGATCGACCCGGTCAAGGACGCGGACGGCCTCCAGCCCTCCAACCTCGGCAGACTGGTGCTGATGCAGGAGGCGCCGCTGCCGTGCACCCCGCGCGGCATCGTGGAGCTGCTCACCCGCTACGACGTGCCGCTCAGGGGCGCCGAGGTGGTCGTGGTCGGGCGCGGCGTGACCGTGGGCCGCCCCCTCGGCTTGCTGCTGACCCGCCGGTCGGAGAACGCCACCGTCACCCTGTGCCACACCGGCACCCGGGACCTGGCCGAGCACACGCGCCGCGCGGACATCATCGTCGCCGGTGCCGGTGTGCCGGGGCTGATCACCAAGGACATGGTGAAGCCGGGCGCGGCCGTGCTGGACGTGGGCGTCTCGCGCACCGAGTCCGGCCTGGTCGGCGACGTCGTCCCCGACGTGGCCGAGGTGGCCGGGCACCTGTCCCCGAACCCCGGCGGCGTGGGTCCGATGACCCGGGCGATGCTGCTGGTGAACGTGGTGGAGGCCGCCGAACGGCAGGGGGGCCGCCCC
>ANAW01000063.1:0-12661 GCA_000340945.1 Nocardiopsis synnemataformans DSM 44143
GACCCCGGCCGGGGCCTGCCCGCGCCGCCCGGGCCCGGGACGGCTCCGGCGTCACACGCGGGCCGAAACCGATCACGCGCAGTAGCCGTCCCCGGCCCGACCGTTGGCGGAGTACCCCTCCGGCGGTGCCAGGAACGCTCAGCTGGCCTTGCGGGCCGGTCCGCCCATCGGCATCGGCCGCACCAGGCCCAGCGCCACGACCTCGTTGGCCAGCCGCGTCCTGCGGTTCTGCCCCTCGGGGATGCGGAACTTCTGGTACAGCCGCAACAGGTGCTGCTTGACCGCCGCCTCGGTGACCACCAGCGCCTCGGCGATGTCCCGGGCGGTGGCGGGGGCGACGAAGGCCTCCTCCGACAGCGCGGGCTGGCACAGCGCGGTCAGCACGTCCAGCTCCCGGCGGGTGAGCTCGGGGGCGGCGCCGCGGCGCAGCTCGATGTCGGGGCTGATCTGCTCCTTGGGCAGACCGCCGACCCGGCAGCGCGCGGTGCCGAAGCTCACCACGTCGCCCTCCTCCAGCACCCGGCGGGCGATGGGGCGGCCGTTCACACGGGTCCCGTTGCGCGACAGGCCCAGGTCCACCACGTAGACGTAGGGGCCGCGGCGGACCAGTTCGGCGTGCAGCTGGGAGACGCTCGGATCGTTCAGCCGGATGTCGGCGCCCTCCCCGCGACCGACCGTGGTGACCTCACCGGCGAGCTGGCGTATGTCCCCGGTCTCTTCGACGCGGAGGTAGGGCCCGTCCACGGTGGTTCCTCCCGGACTGGGGTGGCGCTGCCGGTGGGGGTGCGGGCGACGGTGGTGGAGGGGAGGCTGTCGGGGGGTGACGGTTCGGTCTACGCGTGGAGTGGGCTTCATGGGGGTGGTCCTCGCTCACCGGTGCACTCATCTCCACCTTGGTTACCCGGGCGGTAAGCGTTCTACGCGCTTACTCCGGAGTTAGACGGATAAGGCGCGCAAATACGGCTCTGTGGCCCAACCGGAAGCGGGAAACGGTCATGGGGGTCCGGGGCCGGGGCGAGTCCGTTTCCGTGAGTCCTGAGGAGTCGGCGATCCGGATCACTACAATGGGCGCTGTCTCTCCCGGACGGGAAGCCTCGCTTCCCGCGCGGCGCCGCCGAAACCCTCACGGACGTGAGCCTCCGGAGCGGTGTTCGGTTTTCGGACAGCCAGTCCTCGACGGATGGCCGGTCCGTGCCAGTTCCCGGGAGAAGACCGTGAACGAGCCGCGAGGCGGCCAAGCACATTCGTAACCGAACGGGTCGGGACGCGGTGGACAAGGCGGGGCAGGCGGATTTGGCGGACGCGGACGAGGGCGCGCCCGGTGCGAGGGCACCGGGTGAGGCGGCCCGCGGCGGGCGGGTTCCCACGGGGGGCCCACCGGACGGGGACGGCCCCGACGGGCCGGAGCCCGGAGGCGGCTCCGCACGGGACTCCGGAGCGGACTCCGGGGAGGCCGCGCGGGAGCGGACCGCCGAGGACGGGGGGCCCGAGGCGCCGTACTGGCTCTCGCAGGTGCCCTACTTCCTGGTCATGTCGGCGCTCGCGGCGGGGATCGTGGTCGTGGCCGCGGCCTACTTCAAGCGCGGACCGGCGATCATCGCGGGCGCGCTGCTGCTGGCGGCGACCTTCCGGGTGCTCCTGCCCCGGGACTGGGTCGGCATGCTCGCCGTGCGCCGCCGGTGGATCGACCTGCTCACCCTGACCGCCCTCGCGGTCCTGCTGATCGTGCTGGCATGGGTGGCGCCGCAACTGTCCGCCTAGGCGTCGAATAAGCTTGACGTCGAGATACCGCGACACCGAGAAGCCACCGCCGTCCCGGGGAGCACGGACCCCGGGCGGGACCGGTGGACCGCCGGGTGCGCGGACCGGCGCCGGCCACGAGCCGGACGCGGGCCCGCGACGCACGAGGCGGCAGCGAAGACTGAAGGGACAGCCACACAGCCATGGCCAAGATCAAGGTCGAGAACCCCGTAGTCGAGCTCGACGGCGACGAGATGACCCGGATCATCTGGTCCTTCATCAAGGACCGTCTGATCCTCCCCTACCTCGACGTCGACCTGAAGTACTACGACCTGGGCATCGAGGAGCGCGACCGCACCGACGACCAGATCACCGTCGACGCCGCCAACGCCATCAAGGAGCACGGCGTCGGCGTCAAGTGCGCCACCATCACCCCGGACGAGGCCCGGGTCGAGGAGTTCGGCCTCAAGAAGATGTGGCGGTCGCCCAACGGCACCATCCGCAACATCCTCGGCGGCGTCGTCTTCCGCGAGCCCATCATCTGTGAGAACGTGCCCCGCCTGGTCCCGGGCTGGACCAAGCCGATCATCATCGGCCGCCACGCCCACGGCGACCAGTACAAGGCCACCGACTTCAAGGTCCCCGGCCCCGGCACGGTCACCATGACCTACACCCCGGCCGACGGCAGCGAGCCGGTCGAGTTCGACATCGCGAACTTCCCCGAGGCGGGCGGCGTCGCGATGGGCATGTACAACTTCCGCAAGTCCATCGAGGACTTCGCGCGCGCGAGCCTGAACTACGGCCTGGACCGCAACTACCCGGTCTACATGTCCACCAAGAACACGATCCTCAAGGCCTACGACGGCATGTTCAAGGACGTGTTCCAGGAGGTCTTCGAGAGCGAGTTCAAGGACCGCTTCGACTCCGCGGGCCTGACCTACGAGCACCGCCTCATCGACGACATGGTCGCCGCCGCGCTCAAGTGGGAGGGCGGCTACGTCTGGGCCTGCAAGAACTACGACGGTGACGTGCAGTCCGACACCGTCGCCCAGGGCTTCGGCTCCCTCGGCCTGATGACCTCCGTCCTGCGCACCGCGGACGGCCGCACGGTCGAGGCCGAGGCCGCCCACGGCACGGTGACCCGCCACTACCGTCAGCACCAGCAGGGCAAGCCCACCTCCACCAACCCGATCGCCTCCATCTTCGCGTGGACCCGCGGCCTGGAGCACCGGGGCAAGCTCGACAACACCCCCAAGGTCGTCGAGTTCGCCAACACCCTGGAGGACGTCGTCATCAAGACCGTCGAGGGCGGCCAGATGACCAAGGACCTCGCGCTGCTCGTCGGCGGCGACCAGGAGTTCCTGACCACCGAGCAGTTCCTCGCGGCCCTGGACGAGAACCTCGCCAAGCGCCTGGCCTGAGCCCCGGCGCTCCGCCCGTGCGGCGGTGCGCGGGGCGAGGGGCCCGGACGGTCCTGAGCCGACCGCCCGGGTGAGACCTCGGTCACGCCCGGTCGCCCTTGAGGGGCGGCCGGGCTTCGTCGTGTCCGGGGCGGGGGAGAGGCCGCTCCCGGGCGGGTCCGGGTGTCGCAAACGCGGTGTTCGCGGGGTTCTGGGCCCGCGGTCGGCCAAAGTTTCCCGGCGTGTTTCCCGTGTTCGGCGTACATACGCGGGTCCGCGGTGGGAGGATGGCAACGCCGGATCACCGCAGAGGCCCGAAGGTGCGACATAGGCCACGTGCACAGGATTCGCACCTTAAGCGAGCTTTGACCTATTGTGGAGACGTGCCGGTGAGAATCGGCAGGCCAGAGCGGGTTTCGGCTCCTCTGCCACTATGACCGACGTGCCGGCCGTGCGCCCGCTGGGGGGTAGGCGCGCACAGTACGGAACGTCACGAAGAAGGGCCCGTCGCTTCGGCGACGGGCCCTTCGCCTTTCCCCGGACCCCTCGCGGTTCGCGGTCCTCTCCCGCTCTTGTCCCGGGGCCTCCTCCTGGCGAAAAGAGTAACCCGTGGGTTACGCTTTTGCCGTGGACGATGTGGTGAACGCGATCGCCGACCCGGTGCGCAGGAGGATCCTCGACCTGTTGCGGGAGACCGACCTGTCCGCCGGGGAGGTCTCGGCGCACTTCGCGATCAGCCGCCCGGCGGTCAGCCGCCACCTGCGCGTCCTCAGGGAGAGCGGCCTCGTCCGCGACCGGCTCGACGGACGCAGGCGCCTCTACGGCCTCCGTCCGGAGGGGCTGTCCGAGCTGGGCCGGTGGATCGGCCGGTTCGCCGCACCGGCTTCCGCCGAACCCGAACCCGAACCCGGCTCCGCGCCCGCGCGCTCCACATGGGAACGGCGGTTCGACGCGCTGGAGACGGAGGTCCACCGGACCCGTCGGGAACGGCGCGGGCGCACACGGGACAACCAGGAGGAGAGCGCATGAGCACAACGCCGTCCGGTCGTCTGTTCGCCGCGGGGGAGGGCAGCGAGCTGGTCCTGACCCGCGTCTTCCGCGCCCCGGCGGACGACGTCTGGCGCAGTGTCACCGAGCCGGAGCGCACCGCCCGCTGGTTCGGCCCCTGGGAGGGCGAGGCGGGCCCGGGGCGCACCGTGAGGCTGCGGTTGGCCTACGAGGAGGGACAACCCTGGTGCGACGTGCGCATCGAGGCGTGCGAGCCGCCGCACCGCCTCGCCGTCTCGATGGAGGACGGGGAGGGCCGCTGGGCCATGGAGCTGGGGATCGCCGAGACCGACGGGACCACCACGCTGACGCTCACGCACCTCCTCGCCCCCGACGCCCCGGTGGGCGAGGTCGGGCCCGGCTGGGAGTACTACCTCGACATGCTCGCGGCCTCGCGCGAGGGGCGGGCCCTGCCCGACTTCGACGACTACTACCCGGCGCAGAAGCCCTACTTCGAGGGGCTCGCGCGGCGGTAGCGCCCCGGGTGCCCGCCGGACCGGGGAGGCGCGCCCCGGTCCGGCGTCCGGCCTACTCCTGGAAGGCGCTCTCGGGGATCGGCTCCCCGGCCCGCATGGCGCCGAACATCTCCTCGGAGCGGACCTCGTCCCAGACCACCACCGAGCCGACCCCGTCCAGCGTGGGGGTCTGGCCCACGGGGATCGCGGTGGTCTGCGTGCCGCCGCGCATCGCCAGGAGCATGCTGCCCAGGTGCCGCAGGTCGTCGCCCTCGTCCACCATGAAGGTGTCGGTGCCCGCGAGCACCAGCGGGATGGACTCGAAGGGGTTGAACAGGGTGGAGGGCGCGCTGGCCGTCTGGACCAGCGCCGAGAAGAACTCGCGCTGGCGGGCGATGCGGTCCAGGTCGGCGCGCGGCGTGGCGCGGGTGCGCACGTAGCCCAGGGCGGTGCCGCCGTCCATCATCTGGCAGCCCGCCTCGATGTCCAGCCCGGCCTTGGGGTCGACCATGGCCTCCTCGGGGCACAGCTCGACGCCGCCGACCGCGTTCACGATGTCGACGAAGCCGCCCATGCCGATCTCCACGTAGTGGTCGATGTGCACGCCCGAGGCGCGCTCGAAGGTCTCCACGAGGGGGGCGGGGCCTCCGCAGACCTCCTCACCCGCCTCGTTCGTGCCGCACACGGCGTCGGCGAAGGCGGTGTTGATCTTGTTGTCGGCGTAACCGGGGACGGCGAGCGGGACGTAGGAGTCGCGGGGGACGCTGACGATGGTGGGGTCGCCGTCGTCGGGGATGTAGAGCACCATGATGGTGTCGGTCCGGCGGCCCTCGGCGTAGCCGGTGGCCATCTCGTCCATCTGCTCCTCGGACAGGCCCTGGCGGCTGTCGGAGCCGACGACCATGTAGGTCGTGCCGGGCTGGTCGTCCGGGCGGCCCTCGTAGTCCAGCAGGGCCTCCACCCGCTCCAGCCGCGAGTTCGCGTACACGTAGAACCCGCCGACGAAGGCCAGGGGCAGGACCAGCACCAGGACCAGCACGGTCACCGTGATGGTGGTGGCCAGCCTGCGCTTGCGCTCCTTGCGCCTGCGCTCGATGCCGCGGCCGTCGTAGACGCGCCCGGCGCTGTGGGTGCGCCGGGACCTCTGGGACTGCTGAGGCCGCTGGGGTCGCCTCGGCCGCACCGGGGGCACGTCCTCGGCGGGCGGGAGCCGACGCGTCTCGCCGACCGCCCTCTGCTCGGACTCGCGCGGGCGGTAGAGCTTCTCGAACTCGTCCGGCCTGCCCGGAGTCCCGCCGCGCCGGAACACGCCCTGTCTGTCGTGCTCCCCGGTGCGACCGGGGTCGTCCCGGTTCCGTCGGTCAGCCATCGCATCGCCCATCTGCTCAGCGTCGTGGATCGCCTCGTCGCTTACTTCCACCCTGTGTGATCGCGAAAAGGGTAGCGGGGTTCGGCGCAATGTCCCGGTTCGGCCTCTCGGATCCCGGAGGGACCGGCCGCGCGACCGCCTCCGCACGGTACCCGGGGCCCCACTCCCCTCGGACCGGCCCGCTTCCGCCGCCGTGGCCCCGTACCCGTGGCGGGGTCCGGGCGGCTCAGCGCAGCCGGTGGGCGCCCGCGGAGGGCACGGCGGCGCGCACGCGCGGAGGGACCCGCCCGTCGGCGCGGAACTCCCGGTCCAGCGCCTCGCCGATCCCCTCCACGCGCTCCCGGGCGGCCAGGGCCAGCACGGTCCCGGCCCAGCCGGACATCCGCACCCCGCGCGCCCCGGCCCGGGCGGCGGTCTCCGCGGCCAGCTCCACCTCCGGCGTGGGCAGCCCGAAGCGGCGCAGGGACAGGTGGGAGGCGGACAGGATCGGCCCGACCTCCCCGAAGCGCCCGGCGCGCAGCAGCCCCACGGCCGCGTTGAGCCGGTGCACCTCGGTCACCGCGTACTCGACCCGGCGGCGCAGCACGGGGTCCGGCAGGCTCTCCAGGGCCCCGGACAGGTCCTGGACGGCGCGCAGCGGCCCGAGCGTCCGCTGCGCGCGCTCCAGCTCGGCGGAGCGGGCCGCGCGCAGGTCGCGCCGGGGCAGGGCGCCGGTGTCCGCCACCACGAGCCGCAGCCCGGCCTCGGTGAGGTCGAACGGCAGCACGGTGGTGCGCAGGGTCCTCAGGTTCACGCGGACCGCGCACCCGGGGCGGGCCGCCAGGGCCACCCGCTGGTCGGCGGTGGCGCCCTCGGGAGGCGGGCCGCCGCCCAGGTCGGCCAGGGCCAGCGCCACCACCGCGCCCACGGCGGCCGTGTAGCCCAGGGAGGCGTGTTCGGGCAGGTCCGCGCCCAGCACCGCGCGGACGCCCGTGTCGGCGCCCAGGACGCCCGTCCGGCGCGCGTCGGCCACGGCCCCGGCCACCGCCCGGACCGCCGCCTCCCGGGGGCGCAGCGGGCCGTTCGGCCCGGCCACGTGCACGCCCGGGTCCGGCGCGGGGCCCACGGCGGCCGTCACGCCCCAGGGCAGGGCGGCGTACAGCCCGACCCCCGCGCTGGCCGCGGTGTGCTCGCCCATGACCGCCAGGCGCCCGGGCGCGTGCCACACGCCCCCGGGCGGCGCTCCGAACCGCGCCCCGAACTCCCTGACCAGTGCGTCGGCGTCCGGCGCCTGCTCGGGCCACGTCCCCCGAGGACCCGTCGACCGCACACCCAACACGGCACGCAGCCGCGCCCCCGCGCCCCCCACCGAGGCCCCCTTCTCCGGATGGACTTCCGCCCCCAAGTCTGCCCAAGGCCCGAGCGTGTCCGTGATCACCCCCGGTGAAGTGCTTCGTCCCGTTACGGGGGTCTTCGCCGCCGAACCCGGCGCGGAGGCTTCACGCGGGAGCGCGGCACCGCTACGGTTGCGGGCCACCGGTGACCGCGGAGCCGCGCGGGGTAGGACACGGGTGACACGGGCGACGGAGAGGGGGGCCGCGTGGCCGCAGCGCTGGACCGGGCCAGGGACACCGGCAGGCACTACCGGAACCTGGGCATGGACACGTACTGGGAGCTGCGGCGGCGCAGGCCCGCCGTGGACCACCTGGTCCGGGCCTACGAGCGCTACGCCGACCGCAACGGCAACCAGCTGGCCGGGGCGGTCACCTACTTCGCCTTCCTGTCCTTCTTCCCGCTGCTGGCGCTGGCCTTCGCCGCGGTCGGCTACCTCGCGGCCGTGCAGGTCGAGGTGGGCGACTACCTCCAGCAGGCGCTGGACGGCGTCCTGCCGGGCCTGTCCGGGGAGCTGCCCATCGACGAGATCGCCCAGGCACGCGTGGGGGCCGGCGTCATCGGCGCGCTCGGTCTGCTCTACGCGGGCCTGAACGCGGTGGCGGCGCTGCGCGAGGCCCTGCACTCCATCTGGCTGAAGAACCTCAAGGAGGGCCCCAACCTCCTCCTGCGCAAGCTGGTCGACCTGCTGGTCATGCTGGGCCTGGGCGTGGCGCTGCTGCTCGCGGTGGCCTTCACCAGCGTCGCCCAGACCGCCACGCAGTGGCTCCTCGGGCTGGTCGGCCTGGACGGCTCCCTCCTGGCCAACCTGTCCCTGCGCGCCCTGGCCCTGGCCATCGCGATCGGCGCCAACATGGCGATCTTCGTGCTGGCGTTCGCGCTGCTGTCGGGCAGCGGGCGGCCCACGCGGATGATGTGGCGGGGCGCCCTGCTGGGCGCGGTCGGGTTCGAGGTCCTCAAGGCCGCGGCGGCGGTGCTGCTGGCCGGGACGCTCAGCAACCCCGTCTACGCGTCCTTCGCCGTCCTGGTCGGGCTGCTGGTGTGGATCAACCTCGTGATGCGCCTGGTGATGTTCAGCGCGGCGTGGACGGCCACGTGGCTGCCGATGCCGCCGCCCTACACCGGTTCCCTGCCCCTGCCGGAGGAGTACGGCACGGACTGGACCCGCCCGGACCGGGCCCCGGAGGCGTCGGCGCGGGTGTCGGCGCGGGAGGCGGTCGAACGCCGCCGGGCCCGGCGCGCGCTGGCCGGGACGTTGTCCCTGCTGGGGGCGGCGGGCGCGGCGGGCACCGCGGCGTGGGCGCTGCGCCGCCGCGGCGGCGGTCGCGGGTAGGCGTTCCGGCGGCGCGGCCGAAACAGAAATTCTTTCCATGGAATTCGCATTACGCGAGGCGATTGTCCCGTATGTGTGCGGTGCGTCAGGGGTAGTCCTCCTCTGTCCCGGTTGACCGGTTCTCCGGGGCGCGACGGTGCGCCGGCCGGGGACGGTCGGCAAACACCCCCTTCGGAGGGCAGATGGGAATCGCATTCAACTCGTCCGAACGCGCGACGATCGGAGTGGAGTGGGAGCTCCAGCTCGTCGACCGGCGCAGTCGGCACCTGAGGCAGGAGGCGCCCAAGCTCCTCGCCGAACTCCCCGAGCTCAGCTCCGACTCCGCCCCGCCGCTGCGCCACGAGCTCATGCAGTCCCAGGTGGAGGTCGTGACCGGGATCTGCGAGACCGTCGAGGAGGCCCGGGGGGACCTGGGCCGCAACCTCGACCGCATGCGGGAGGTCCTCACACCCTGGGGGACCACGCTGACCTGCTCGGGAACCCATCCCATCGACGACTGGCGCGACCAGGAGCTCAGCCCCGGCAAGCGCTACGGCGAACTGGTCGAGCAGATGCAGTGGCTGGTCCGGCGCATCCTGACGTGCGGCGTCCACGTTCACGTGGGCGTGCGCGACAGGGACAAGGCCATCCCCATGGTCAACGCCCTGACGCGCTACCTGCCGCACTTCCTCGCCCTGAGCGCGTCCAGCCCGTACTGGGGCGGACAGGACACCGGCCTGGCCTCCTCCAGGTCCGTCATCTTCGGCACGCTGCCCACCGCGGGGCCGCCGCCGAACCTCCCGCACTGGGCCGCTTTCGAGGAATACCTCGAAACGCTTCTCCGGGCAGGTACCATCGCCTCTATCAAGGAAGTGTGGTGGGACATCCGTCCGCACCCTGATTTCGGCACCATCGAGATCCGGATGTTCGACGGTATTCCCACCCTGCGCGAGGTGGGAATGGCCGCCGCGCTCTCTCAGAGCCTGGTGGAGCTGTTCGATCACCAGCTCGACCGCGGGTACGGTCTGCCCAGCCCGCCGTCCTGGGTGGTGAAGGACAACAAGTGGCGTGCCACCCGCTACGGACTCGACGCTCGTGTCATCACGGACGCGCGCGGAACCACCGTTCCGCTCCGCGACGACCTGTACGAGCTGGTCCGCGAGCTGAAACCGGTCGCGACCCGCCTGGGTTGCGCCGAGGACCTGGACCTGATCTCCGAGATCCTGGACAAGGGCGCCTCCTACGAACGTCAGCGCGCGGTCATCGCCGAGGGTGGATCCCTCGACGACGTCGTGGACATGCTCGCCGCCGAGCTCCAGGGCGGTCCTCCCACCCGCGCAAGGGTCGGTGCCGGCGACGGAGCCGGTACGCGCTGAGACGTGGAGAAGAGGGGACCCTCGCATGCAGGGACATGACCTGCCGGAACAGTTGACCGCTTTCCTGGCGCGGCACGGGCGGGATCTGAGCGGCTTCCGCCGGGACCTGCACATGCACCCCGAACTCGCCTTCGCCGAACACCGCACAACGGGGCGGATCGCCGAACGCCTGCGCGAGGTGGGCCTCGAACCGCGGGAGCTGCCCCAGGGCACCGGTCTGGTCTGCGACATCGGATCCGGCGCCGGTCCCCTGGTGGCCCTGCGCGCCGACATCGACGCCCTGCCGCTGACGGACGAGAAGGACGTCCCCTACCGCTCCACCGTGCCGGGGGTCGCCCACGCCTGCGGGCACGACGTGCACACCACGGTCGTGCTGGCGGCCGGCGTCTTCCTGGCGCAGCTGGAGAGGGCGGGCGCGCTGCCGGGCAGGGTCCGGCTCATCTTCCAGCCCGCCGAGGAACTCCCCGGCGGCGCCGTGGAGGTGATCAACGCCGGGGCCATGGAGGGCGTGGACCGCATCTTCGCCCTGCACTGCGACCCCCGCCTGATGGCGGGCCGGGTCGGGATGCGCACGGGCGGCATCACCGCCGCCTGCGACCAGCTCATGGTGCGCCTGTCGGGCCCGGGCGGGCACACCGCGCGCCCGCACCTGACCTCCGACCTCGTCTACGCGCTGGGCAAGGTCGTCACCGAGCTGCCCGCCGCGCTGTCGCGGCGGATCGACCCGCGGGCCGGGTTCAGCCTGGTGTGGGGCAGGATCAGCGCCGGTTCCGCGCCCAACGTCATCCCCGACGACGCCGTCGCCGAGGGCACCGTGCGGTGCCTGGACGACGAGGCCTGGCACGCGGCCCCCGACATCATCAAGGGGCTGGTGGAGTCGGTGGCCTCCGCCTACGGCGCCGAGGCCGAGGTGACCTACCGGCGCGGCGTGCCGCCCACCATCAACGAGGCGACCAGCGTGGCCGTCATGCGCGAGGCCGTCGCCGCCGCCCTGGGCCCCGACGCGGCGGCCTCCACCCCGCAGAGCCTGGGCGGCGAGGACTTCGCCTGGTACCTGGAGCACGTCCCCGGCGCGCTGGCCCGCCTGGGCACCCACTCCCCGGACTGGGACGGCCCCATGCTGGACCTGCACCGGGGCACCTTCGACGTGGACGAGCGCGCCATCGGCACGGGCACCCGCTTCATGGTGACCACCGCGCTGACGGCGCTGTGGGAGAGCTCGCGCCGCGACACCCGCGTGGACACCGAGGAGGCCATGGCCTGAGGCGGCCCGCGGAGGGCTGGGGCGGGGAGCCCCGCGCCGCCGTGCGCACGGCGGCGGACCCCAGCGCGAACGAGCGCATAGCACCGACCGGCTCCCCGCCCGCATACCGCCCCGTCGTACCGCTCTCACCCGCGTGCGGCTCCCGCCCGCGCACGGCTCCGTCGTACCGCTCTCACTCGCGTGCGGCTCCCGCCCGCGCACGGCTCCGTCGTACCGCTCTCACCCGCGTGCGGCTCCCGCCCGGGCACCGCCCCGTCGCGCCGCTCCCGCCCGCCGGATCCGGCGACCCGCGCCCGCCTGGCGGGGTGCCTCCCCAGCTGGTGGCATCCTGAATCCATGAACCAGCCACTCACAGTCGACCAGATCCGGCGGGCGCCGAAGGTACTGCTGCACGACCACCTCGACGGCGGGCTGCGCCCGGCCACCGTCGTGGAACTGGCCCGGGAGACCGGCTACACCGGCCTGCCCACCTACGACGCGCAGGAACTGGGGCGGTGGTTCCGCGAGGCCTCCGACTCCGGTTCGCTGGAGCGCTACCTGGAGACGTTCGCGCACACCACGGCGGTCATGCAGACCCGTGACGCCCTGGTGCGCGTCGCCGCCGAGGCCGCGGAGGACCTGGCCGCCGACGGCGTGGTCTACGCCGAGCAGCGCTACGCCCCCGAGCAGCACCTGGAGGCCGGGCTCACCCTGGAGGAGGTCGTCGAGGCCGTCCAGGAGGGCCTGGAACTCGGCCAGAAGCGCGCCGCCGACCAGGGGCGCGGCATCCGCACCGGTCAGCTCGTCACCGCCATGCGCCACGCCGCGCGCTCCTCGGAGATCGCCGAGCTGGCGGTCCGCTACCGCGACTCCGGCGTGTCCGGGTTCGACATCGCGGGCGCCGAGGCGGGCAACCCGCCCACCCGGCACCTGGACGCGTTCGAGTACCTGCGCCGGGAGAACTTCCACTTCACCATCCACGCGGGCGAGGCGTTCGGCCTGCCCTCCATCTGGGAGGCCCTCCAGTGGTGCGGGTGCGACCGCCTGGGCCACGGCGTGCGCATCATCGACGACATCGACACGGACGGCGGCGGCGCCCCCCGCCTGGGCCGCCTGGCCCAGTACGTGCGCGACAAGCGGGTGCCGCTGGAGATGTGCCCCAGCTCCAACGTGCAGACCGGGGCCGCGGAGTCCATCGCCGACCACCCCATCCGGCTCCTGCACGACCTGCGCTTCCGCGTCACCGTCAACACCGACAACCGCCTCCAGAGCGGCACCAGCCTGTCGGAGGAGTTCGCCCGGCTCTCCGAGGCCTTCGGGTACGGCTGGGGGGGCCCCCCCTGGGTCT
>ANAW01000064.1:0-67418 GCA_000340945.1 Nocardiopsis synnemataformans DSM 44143
CCCGGCTCTCCGAGGCCTTCGGGTACGGCTGGGACGACCTCCAGTGGTTCACGGTCAACGCCATGAAGTCGGCCTTCCTGCCCTTCGACGAGCGCCTGGCCCTGATCAACGGGGTCATCAAGCCCGGCTTCGCGCAGCTGAAGTGGACGACCTCCTGATGGACAGACCCAACCCCACCACCCACTACTCCACCTTCACGCGGGTGGCGGCGATCGCGTGGATCGTGGTCGCGGCCCTGCTGCTGGCGGACGTGCTCCTGCGCGGCGAGGGCCGCCAGGCCTGGATCGCGGGGGCGCTGCTGGTCGCGACCGTCGCCGCGGTCTACCTGGCCTGGCTGCGCCCGCGCGTGGTCTCCACCGAGCGCGGCCTGCGGGTGGTCAACCCGCTGCGCGAGACCTTCGTGCCGTGGGCGGCGGTGCTCTGGGTGGACGTCACCGACGTCCTGCGGGTGCACACGCCGGGGGGCGTCGTGCGCTCGTGGCCGCTGCGCGAGACCAAGCGCCAGCGGGTCCGCGACAACATGCGCCGGGAGGGGGGCTTCCTCGACCCGGACGACGACGAGGACTCCGCCTCCACGCGTCCGGTGGACCTGGCGGCCCGGCAGCTGCGCCAGGACGCCGAGCGCCACAAGGCGCGCCCGCTCAGCGGGCCGGTCAGGGACGTGGACGAGGCGGGCCCCGCCGCTCTGGGCGCGGAGGACGAGCCCCAGACCATGGTCTCCCTGGAGGTGATCGTGGTCGTCGGCGCGACGGCGGCCCTGCTCGTGGCGGTGTTCCTGCTGGCCTGAGCCCCTTTCCTCCCGGATCCGACCCGGCCCCACCCCCGTGTGGCGGCCGGGTCCGCCATGTCGGGGGTTGACGCGCCTCCCGAGTTCTGGTTAGGTAAGGCATGCCTAAGGGAGAGTGTTCCGGGCGGACGACTTCGCGCGGATGGCCGTCCGCCCGGAACTTCCCCCGAGGGTGACGCGCGCGGTTCAACTGAATAACGGAAGTACAAGGTGCCCAGGTCGCGAGTCCAACGGGATCTGCGGGGATTCCGCGCGACGCGGGCACCGGGGCAAGCACTGCCTCCGACCGGAACCCGGTCGGTACCGTCCACCCCAAGGCCTCGGGGTGTACGCTCGCCACGCCGGTACCGGACGGGCCCGGTCGGAGGCGCCCCACACATCCTCCACGCGGTGTCCGGAGAGGTCCACCAACCCGCTCCGCTCGCCGTGATCTTGTACTTATAGCGAGGTTCGACGCTCGAACCTCGCTATAAGTACAAGATCACCGCAGGTCAGACCTCTTGCGTCACGCCAGCAACGTTTCTGGCCAGACCACATCCGGCACCTACTGGCGGACGCTCCAAATACAAGGTCACCGCGGTTCAGGGCCGTGTGCCCTAGGACTGGCTGAGCACCCTGTTAAGCAGCTCGCCCAGCCTGCGGGCCCGCTGCGTGACCACCTCCAGGGCGCGCTCGGCCTCGAAGGGCTCGAACACCGCCCCCACGGCGTCGTTGCTGACCACCGCCAGCCCCAGCACCTCGGCGCCCGCCTCCACCGCCGCGACTGCCTCCAGAGCGATCGAGTGGCCCACCAGGTCCGCGCCCGCCTGCCGCAACACCTTCAGCTCCGCCGGGGTCTGCGTCTGCGGCCCCGTCGTGCACACGTACACGCCCTCGGGGACCGAGGCGTCCGCCTCCTGGACGGCCCGCCGCAGCCGGGGGCTGTAGGCCGCCGTCAGGTCCACGAACGAGGGTCCGACCAGCGGCGACCGGGCGGTCAGGTTGATGTGGTCGCGCACCACCACGGGCTGCCCCGTGGCGAAGTCCGTACGCAGCGACCCGGCGGCGCCCGTCAGCACGGCGGTCCGCGCGCCCGCGGCCACGCCGGTGCGGACCGCGTGGGCCACCTCCAGCGGGCCGAGGCCCTCGTAGAGGTGGACGCGCCCCATGAACACGATGGCGCGCTTGTCGCCCACCCACATGCTGCGGACCTTGGCGGAGTGCCCCTCGGCGGCGGGCGCGTGGAATCCGGGCAGGTCGGCGACGTCCAGCTCGATGTCGTACGAGCCCAGCGTGTCCACCGCGCCCGCCCAGCCCGAGCCGAGCACCACCAGCGCGTCGAAGCTGTCGGCCCCGGTACGGGACAGGAGTTCGCGCGCCGCTTCGGCCGCCAGCTCCCTCGCCTCACTAGTCGTCATTGGCCGCTGCTCTGGTTCCTTGGCTTCCTCTCCCTCGCGAACGAGGAAGATTCCACCAGGCCTTGCGGCCCGGTGGTGCTACGCGCCTCACGGCACGCACTGGTTCCTGCTTCATCGACATGGCTTCCCAGAGGTCTCCACAGGCTGGCACGGTTCGCCCCGAAGGGCTAGCCCATCCGCGTGATCCTTGGTTATCGGACCAACACAAAGAGTAGCTCACCTCTTTCGCTCTCAGGACGGCTATCCCCGTCTTGAAGGACAGAATCTGCGCCGCCGATGAGCCTGATCACACGACGGATGCTACCTCCGGACGACCGGAACGTCCGGGAGCGCGCTGACGGTGTGTCCCGGCAGCGGACCACGCGCGCCCCGCCTCACAGCTCGGTGGGCAGGCACTCCCGGGCGAGCAGGTCGGAGACGTACCAGTCGGGAGCCCCGGCCTTCTCGGCGGCCACCGCCAGCTCGCCCAGCTGGATCGCCGAGGGCATCCCGCCCTCGTAGCCGTCGAGCACGTAGGCCCACGCCGTCACCACGCCGCGGTCGGCCGTCCGGGCGCGCACCGTGACCTTGCGGTAGGCCCGTCCGTCGCCCGCGACCGACCACAGCGCCCGACTGCGCCGCAGTTCCTCGTACTCGTCCTCGGACACGCCCCGCAGACGGCGCTGGCCCCCGCGCGACGCCTCCAGGGCCCCCTGCCAGAAGTCCAAGTGGGGTTCGTCCCATTCCATGAGGTCGTACAGCGCCACGAAGACCCGCCGGCCCGCCTCCTCGACCAGGGTGGCCAGCGCGCCCCCGGGCTCGGGGAGGCACTCGCCGAAGGTCAGACGCCAACCCTCCAACCAGCCCGTGGTGATCAGTGGGGAGTGCGGGGCCCGCCGGGCCATCTGCCCGGGGTGGAGACTGGTTCCGTACGCCGCGTAGATGGACACGGGGCCATCGTAGACCGGCTGGCCCGGGGTGCCTGCTATTTCCCCCGGTCGGCATGGCCGACAATGGGAACAAGCGACGAAAACAGGTGGTGCCGCGCCATGCCCGCATATCACCCGGACCGGGGACGCGCGTGGCGGCCAGGCCGCAGAGGGAGTGAGGCAGCGTGACGAAGGTCGTGATCATCGGTGGCGGACCCGGGGGCTACGAGGCGGCACTGGTCGCCGCGCAGCTCGGCGCGGACGTGACGGTGGTGGAACGCGACGGCATCGGCGGTGCCTGTGTCCTCACCGACTGCGTGCCCTCCAAGAGCCTGATCGCCACGTCCACCCGCACCACGTACGTACGCGAGTCCGACAGCCTCGGCATCCACATCCGCGACGCCCAGGACGAGGACGCGGTCCGGGTGGACACCGACCGGATCAACTCCCGGATCAAACTGCTGGCCCAGGCCCAGTCCGAGGACACCCGCGCCCGCCTGGTCAAGGAGGGCGTGGAGGTGATCAGCGGCGAGGCCCGCCTGGTCGACCCGCACATCGTCGCCGTGGGCGAGCAGCGCCTGCGCGCCGACGTCGTCCTCATCGCCACGGGCGCCCACCCCCGCGAGCTGCCCTCCGCCAAGCCCGACGGCGAGCGCATCCTCACCTGGCGCCACCTCTACGACATGGAGGAGCTGCCGGAGAGGCTGGTCGTGGTCGGCTCCGGCGTCACCGGCGCCGAGTTCGCCAGCGCCTACCAGTCCCTCGGCTCCCAGGTCACCCTGGTCTCCTCGCGCGACCGGGTCATGCCCACCCAGGACCCCGACGCCGCCGAGGTGCTGGAGCAGGTCTTCATGCGCCGGGGCATGACCGTCCTGAACAAGACCCGCGCCGAGTCGGTGGTGCGCACCGACGACGGCGTGCTCGTCACCCTCTCCGACGGCCGCACGGTGGAGGGCAGCCACTGCCTGATGACGGTCGGCATGATCCCCAACACCCAGGACCTGGGCCTGGAGGAGGCCGGTGTCCGCCTGGGCGACGGCGGCTTCGTCGAGGTCGACCGGGTCTCGCGCACCACCGTCCCCGGCGTGTACGCCGCGGGCGACTGCACGGGCGTGAACATGCTGGCCTCCGTGGCCGCCATGCAGGGGCGCATCGCCATGTGGCACGCGCTCGGCGAGGCCGTGTCCCCGCTCAAGCTCTCCACGGTGGCCTCCACCGTGTTCACCCACCCCGAGCTGGCCGCCGTGGGCGCCAGCGAGGACGACGTGCGCAGCGGCCGGATCGACGGCCGGTCGGTCACCCTGCCGCTCAACACCAACCCGCGCGCCAAGATGAACGAGGTCAAGGACGGCTTCGTCAAGCTGATCTGCCGCCAGCACACCGGCATCGTGCTGGGCGGGGTCATCGTCGGCCCGCGCGCCAGCGAGCTCATCCTGGGCGTGTCCATCGCCGTCCAGCAGCGCCTGACCGTGGACGACATCGCGCACACCTTCTCGGTGTACCCGTCGCTGTCGGGGAGCGTGACCGAGGCCGCCCGCTCGCTCATGCTGGCGTCCCCGGAGTAGTCCGCCCCTTTTTACCCGCTCCTGACAAGAATCGAGTAATGTCGTTTCGTGATCTGTCCCAAGTGTCAAAGCACCATGCGCACGTTCGACCGCCAGGGCGTCCACATCGACCGGTGTGACGGATGCCAGGGCATCTTCCTCGACCGGGGTGAGCTGGAGCGGGTCGTGAACGCCGAGCAGCGGCACTACGGTGTCGCGCCGCCGCCCGACCCCCACCAGGCCCCGCCGCCCCACGGCTACCCGCAGCAGCACCGCGGCGGCGGCTACCCCGACTCCCCGAAGGGCTACCGGGGCGCTCCCGGCGGCCGCGGCGGCTACCCGGACTCCCCCAAGGGGTACCGGGGCGGTCACGGCGGCTACCCGGACTCCCCGCGCGGCTACGGCGGCGGACGCCGCAAGAAGAGCTTCCTCGAAGGACTCTTCGACTGAGCCGAGCCGTTCCGACAACCTGATCGAGTAACCCGTGCACCCGCTGATCTGTACCCACTGCGGGGAATGGGACGAGACCCCCGACACCGCCGCGGGGGTCTCCGTGCTGCGCTGCGCCTCCTGCCAGCGCACCCGCCCGTTCCTGCGCCTGCCCCTGTACTGCGTGTCGGGGCCGAGCGGCACCGGCAAGTCCACCATCGCCGGAGTGCTGCTGGAACGGCTTCGCGACCGCTTCGTCGTCCTGGAGCAGGACCTGCTGTGGGTCGGCGGGCTCCGCGACCCCGCCGACCACCACCGGCTGTTCCGCTCCACCTGGCTGCGCACCGCGGCCATGGTCCAGCAGAGCGGGCGGCCCGTCGTGCTGTGCGGCACGGTGGTGCCGCCGGAGCTGGAGCACCTGCCCGAGCGCGCCCTGTTCACCGGCGTCCACTACCTCGCGCTGACCTGCGAGCCCGGCGTCCTGGCCGGGCGCCTGCGGGACCGCCCCGCCTGGCGCGAGTGGGACGAGGAGCGGATCGCCGAGACGCTGGAGTACGCGGCCTGGGTGGAGTCGGAGGCCGCGCGCCTGGAGCCCCCGGTCGACCTGCTGGACACCACCGGCGCCGAGCCCCGGGAGACCGCCGACGCCGTGTGCCGGTGGATCGGGAAGCTGCACGCGTCGGAGGCCGCCGCCTCCTGACCGGTCGCCGGGCGGGCCGCCGCCTTCCGACCACGCGAGGGGCCCCGGGCGGATCGCCCGGGGCCCTCGGTGTCGGTGCCGCGTGTGGGTCAGAAGTCGAAGCCGCCGAAGTCGCCGCCCCCGAAGTCCCCGCCGCCGAAGTCGCCTCCGCCGAAGTCCTCTCCGGCGCCGACCTCACCGCCGCCCATGCCCATACCCATCATCGACCCCATCATGGAGCCCATCATCATGCCGGTGAACATGCCCATCATCATGTTCGCGCCGAAGTAGCCGCCCGCGTAGGGCGAGTAGGCCGGACCGGCGTCGTAGTACGGGCGGCGCTCGCCGTCCACCTCGACCAGGCGGACGTCGGGCTGGCCGCCGGTGCGCACCGCACGCGCGCAGTCGGCGCAGGCGGTGACCTCGCGGGGCGCGCCGCCGGGCGGGGCCCAGGTCACGTCCTCCACGGACGGGCCGTGCTGCGGGTTGAAGAAGCAGGGGCCGCGCCGCTCGGGCACCGGTTCGCCGTTGAGGCGGGCCCGGGTGGCGGTCATGTAGTACCGGCCGTCCTCCAGCGAACTGGTGACCAGCCGGACCTGCTCGGGCTCGCGGATGGTGTCCAGCTGGGCCTTGGCCCGGTCGTAGGCGTCCATGGCCTGGGAGTAGTCGTTGCGGGTGGCGTCGTCGACCTTGGAGACGTCGATCTCCAGCCGGGCGACGTCCTCACCGAGGCGCACGACGTCCTCGGTGGCCATCTGCCTGATCTCCTCCAGCTGCTTGGCCTTCTCGGCCTCGCGCTTCTTCCGCTGCTTGTGGACGAACCAGCCGCCCGCGGCGACGAGCACCAGCAGGAGTCCGAGGAGCACGAACCCGGAGGTGGCCCCGGCCTGTTCGGCCTCCTCGACCTGGGTGGCGGCCTCGGGGATGGCGACGAGGGTGTCGACCTGGTTGCCGCCGCCCTCCTGGATGGCGACCTGCTCGATGGTCTGGGTGTCCTCGACGTCGGGGGACAGGACCCGGAAGGTCTGGTCGCCCGCGAAGACGCCGTAGAGCCCGTCGCCGACCTCGTCCATGACGGGGTTCATCAGGGCGTCGAGCCCGGCCTGGGAGGAGATCGCGTCGGTGGGCAGGATCACGTAGTAGACGGGGACGTCCGCCTCGGCGGCGGTCGACTCCAGGATTCCCTGCTCGGCCTCGGGGATCGCGTCGATGCTCGGGTCGATGAAGACGTTGTCGTTTCCGAGCTCCTCGGCGATCGCCTGGGACTCGGGCGGTTGGGGCTGGGTATCGGCCGAGGCGGGCACCACCGCGGCGCTCACCATCGCCGCCGCGAGTCCGGCGGTCAGCACTGTGGGTGTTACCAAGCGGCGCAACATGATCGTTCCTCTCGCCTCCCTCTCCAACCTAGACGAACGGGTGCCCCTGCGGGGTTCCCCCTGTGCCGGATCTCACCGGCCGTACACGCGGCGCGGCCCGCCGGAAGCGCTCCGGCGGGCCGCTGGGGACGGGGGAGGGGGCGGTTCAGACCTGGCCGGAGGTCCCGGCGGGAACCTTCTTCACGCCGGGCTCGCCGACCTCGCCCTCGACGTCGTCGTGCGCCTCGTCCAGCGGCACGAAGCCGGAGGCGTCGCGCGGCGCGTGGTAGCGGGCCACGTCCAGGATGCCCTCGCGCTTGGCGACGATGGTCGGGACCAGCGCCTGACCGGCCACGTTGACCGCGGTGCGGCCCATGTCCAGGATCGGGTCGACGGCCAGCAGCAGGCCCACGCCCTCCAGGGGCAGGCCCAGGGTGGACAGGGTCAGGGTCAGCATGACCGTCGCGCCGGTGGTCCCGGCGGTCGCGGCGGAGCCGATCACCGACACGAACACGATCAGCAGGTAGTCGGTGAGGCCGAGGCTGATGCCGGGGAAGAACTGGGCGATGAAGATCGCCGAGATCGCCGGGTAGATGGCGGCGCAGCCGTCCATCTTGGTGGTCGCGCCGAAGGGCACGGCGAACGCGGAGTAGTAGCGCGGCACGCCCAGGTTCTGCTCGGTCACGCGCTGGGTGACGGGCATGGTGCCCATCGAGGAGCGGGACACGAAGGCCAGCTGGACCGCGGGCCACACGCCGCTGAAGTACTTCACCGGGGACAGGCCGTTGAGGCGGGCGAGCACCGGGTAGACGACGAACAGCACCAGCGCCAGGCCGATGTAGATGGTCAGCGCGAACTTGCCCAGGGCGCCGATGGTGGTCCAGCCGTAGCTGTACACGGCGTTGCCGAGCAGGCCCACGGTGCCGATCGGGGCCAGGCGGATGATCCACCACAGGGCCTTGAGCACGATCTGGAGCGCGGAGTCGGTGAAGGCGATGAAGGGCTCGGCGGCCTTGCCGACCTTGATCGCGGCGATGCCCAGGACGATGGCGATGACGATCAGCTGGAGGACGTTGAAGTCCAGCGAGGCGCTGAAGCTGCCGTCGTCGGCGGAGGACACGCTCGCGCCCAGGCCGAGGAAGTTGGCGGGGACGATGCTCTCGATGAACGCCATCCAGGAGCCGGTGCCCGAGGGCTCGGCGGCGGTGGTGGCGTCCACGCCGCTGTTGACGCCGGGCCGCACGATCAGGCCCAGGGCGATGCCGATGCCCACCGCGACCAGGGCGGTCCCGCCGAACCACAGCAGGGTCTTCCAGGCCAGCCGCGCCGCGTTGGTGACGTTGCGCAGGTTGGCGATGGAGGAGATGACGGCGAGGACGATCAGCGGCGGGACGATGGTCCGCAGCAGCGTGACGAAGGTCGAGCCGACGGTGTCGAGGGTGACGGCGAGCCAGTTGGTGGCGTCACCGGTCTCGGGGTCGGGCGGGCTGAGCTGGAAGGCGACGGCGCCCAGGACGACGCCGAGGACCAGGCCCGCCAGGACCTGTGCCGCGAACGGGAAACGGAGGGTTCTGCGCTTCTTGGGCGCGCCTGTGCTCTGTGCGGACACGGGATGGGACTCCAGTGGTGGTGAAGGCAGCCGGAGGGGTACGTACGGCGGAGCGGTCGGCGCCGCCGGGGCTTCCGGCACGGGAAACGGCGGGCATCACCGAGGGGATGGTGACGCGGGGAAGGGTGCGCGGCGCGCTGCCCGGAAGGGCGCGCGTGAACCTAGCGACACGCCTGACAGCCGCGGCGGCACAGGTCGATGTGCCACCGTCGCGTCAGTCCCCAGATGTTCGTCACAGACAAGGACAATAACGTTCGTTCCTTATCTATTCCATACGCGGGTGTCGACAACTTGCTGTCCCTGGCGCCACATCGTCCACTCCACGGGCGCTGCGGCGCGTTCCGCCCGACGCGGATGCGTCGAGGATCACTTCAGGGGCGAGGTCAGGTGGGACAATCTGTGGAAAACACCGTTACGGGGTGACAGCGATGGCTACCGTGGGCGACGAGAACGATCCGACGATCGGAGACCGTGACATGTCCGTTCCAGCAGTGGCCGCGCGCCCGGACCCCGAGATTGATGGTGCGGTGCTGCTACCGATGCCGCCGCAGGACGGGTTCACCGCCGAGGACCTCGACCGCATTCCGGATCTTCCGCGACACACAGAACTCATCGACGGAAACCTGGTCTTCGTGAGCCCCCAGAAGTTCTTCCACATGTTCGCCATCACCCTGCTCCAGCGGCAGATGGACGTCCAAGTCTCAGAAGACATGCTGGTCTGCCGGGAGATGACGGCTGTACTCGGGAGGCGGCAGAGGCCCGAACCCGATCTCATGCTGGTCCGGGCAGACGCACTCCACGACTTGGACGCTACATCGTTCGCGGCGGAGGACGTACGGCTAGTGGTCGAGGTGGTCTCACCCGAATCCGAGATCAGGGATCGCAGGCGTAAGCCGGAGCTCTACGCGGAAGCAGGAATCCCTCACTTCTGGCTGGTTGAGAAGGAGGGCGAACGGGATATCGCGGTGTACGCGTACGAACTTGATCCACTCAAGGGTACGTACGGCGGTCTCACCGTGCACCGGGAACGGCTCAAGGTCAGCGCACCCTGCGATCTGGACATCGATCTGACCGGATTCTCCCGCCGCTGAGAGGTGTGAGTGAGGACGGCGAGCGGGGGCGCCGGATGTGCCTTCCCCCGGTGTTCTCGGGGGAGCGCACGCGGAAGGGGGAGGCACCGGCGGCCGGTACCTCCCCCCTCACCCGCGCGTGGCGCGGACGCTAGGCGTCCTTGATCTCGCAGACCACCGCGCCGTTGCCCACGGTCTCGCCCGCGGCGAGCCTCAACCCGGTCACCGTCCCGGCCCTGTGCGCGTTGAGCGGCTGCTCCATCTTCATGGCCTCGATGACGACCACGGTGTCGCCCTCGGCGACCTGCTGGCCCTCCTCGGCCACCAGCTTGACCACGGTGCCCTGCATCGGCGAGACCAGCGAGTCGCCGCCGACCGCCACGGCGTTCCCGCCGCCCTTGCGCGCGGCCCGCTTCCTGCGCGCGCCGCCCGCGGCCGGGGCGGCGGCCGAGGCGCCCAGGCCCGCGGGCAGCACCACCTCCACGCGCCTGCCGCCCACCTCGACGGTGACCCTCTCGCGCCCGGCCTCGACCGGCTCGCCCGGGGTGCCCGACCACGGCTCGATGGTGTTCTCGAACTCGGTCTCGATCCACCGGGTGTACACCCCGAACGGCTGCTCGGGGTCGGCCGGGGCGAAGGCCGGGTCGCTCACCACGGCCCGGTGGAACGGGATCACCGTGGGCATCCCGCCGACCGTGAACTCGGCCAGGGCCCGCCGCGAGCGCTGGAGCGCCTCCTGGCGCGTGCGGCCGGTCACCACGAGCTTGGCGACCATCGAGTCGAAGGCCTGGGGCACCGTGAACCCGGCCTCGCAGCCGGTGTCCACGCGCACGCCCGGGCCGCCGGGCAGGTTCAGCTCGGTGATGGTGCCCGGCGCGGGCATGAAGTTCCGCCCGGCGTCCTCGGCGTTGATGCGGAACTCGAAGGAGTGCCCGCGCACCTCGGGGTCGCCGTAGCCCAGCTCCTCGCCGTCGGCGATGCGGAACATCTCCCGGACCAGGTCGATCCCGGTGACCTCCTCGGTCACGGGGTGCTCGACCTGGAGGCGGGTGTTGACCTCCAGGAAGGAGATGGTGCCGTCCACGCCCACCAGGAACTCGCACGTGCCCGCGCCCGTGTACCCGGCCTCGGCCAGGATGGCCTTGGAGGAGGCGTGCAGCCGCTCCATCTGCTCCGCGGACAGGAACGGCGCGGGCGCCTCCTCCACCAGCTTCTGGTGGCGGCGCTGGAGCGAGCAGTCGCGGGTGGAGACCACCACGACGTTGCCGTGGGTGTCGGCCAGGCACTGGGTCTCCACGTGCCGGGGCCTGTCCAGGTAGCGCTCCACGAAGCACTCGCCGCGCCCGAAGGCGGTGACCGCCTCGCGCACCGCGGACTCGTAGGCGTCGGCGACCTCGTCCAGGGTGTGGGCGACCTTGAGGCCGCGCCCGCCGCCGCCGAAGGCGGCCTTGATCGCGATGGGCAGGCCGTGCTCCTCGGCGAAGGCGACGACCTCCTCGGCCGACTCGACGGGGTCGGCGGTGCCCGCCACGAGCGGGGCGCCGACCTTCTGGGCGATGTGGCGGGCCTGGACCTTGTCGCCCAGGGCGGTGATGGCCGAGGGGGACGGGCCGATCCAGGTCAGCCCGGCGTCGATGACGGCCCGGGCGAAGTCGGCGTTCTCGGCCAGGAACCCGTAGCCGGGGTGGACGGCGTCCGCGCCCGAGGCCTCGGCCACCGCCAGGAGCTTGGCGATGTCCAGGTAGGAGTCGGCCGGGGTGGCGCCGCCCAGCGAGTGGGCCTCGTCGGCGACCTTGACGTGCAGGGCGTCCAGGTCGGGCTCGGCGTAGACGGCGACGCTGGCCAGTCCGGCGTCGCGGCAGGCGCGGGCGATGCGCACGGCGATCTCGCCGCGGTTGGCGATCAGTACTTTACGCACGGTGGGAAGTCCTTCTGCTCGGCGCGGGGCGGACAGCGCGCCGACCGCTCCATGGAGAGTCTGTGTGTGGGGAGGGCGGGGTCATCGCGTGCTCAGCCGCCAGGCGCCGGGGCCCGGACGCGGCGGGGCGCCGCGCACCAGGCGCGAGCGGTCCCGCCACCCGGACGGGCGCTCGGGCGCGGGCTCCTCGGCCGCACGGGCGGCCCTAGCGCGGGCGCTGAGCACGGCGGTCAGGGCCGCGAGCTCCTCGGCGGTGGGCTCGCCGCGGACCACGGCCAGGTGCGGCGGGTTCTTCGGCGCGCTCACAGCGGGATGTTCCCGTGCTTCTTGGGCGGCAGCTGCTTGCGCTTGTTGCGCAGGGCCTTGAGGGACTTGGCGATCCGGACCCGCGTCTCGGAGGGCATGATCACCCCGTCCACGTACCCCCGCTCGGCCGCGGAGTAGGGGTTGAGGAGGGTGTCCTCGTACTCGCCGACGAGCCGGGTGCGCTCGGCCTCGACGTCGTCCGCGGCGGCCAGGGTGCGCCGGTGCAGGATGTTCACCGCGCCCTGGGCGCCCATGACCGCGATCTGCGCCGTGGGCCAGGCCAGGTTGACGTCGGCGCCCAGGTGCTTGGAGCCCATCACGTCGTAGGCGCCGCCGAAGGCCTTGCGCGTGATGACGGTGATCAGGGGCACCGTGGCCTCGGCGTAGGCGTACAGCAGCTTGGCGCCGCGGCGGATGATGCCGTCCCACTCCTGGTCGGTGCCGGGCAGGAACCCGGGCACGTCCACGAAGGTCAGCACCGGCACGTTGAAGGCGTCGCAGGTGCGCACGAAGCGCGCGGCCTTCTCGGAGGCGTCGATGTCCAGGCAGCCCGCCAGGCTCATGGGCTGGTTGGCGACGATGCCGACGGACTGGCCGTCCACGCGGCCGAAGCCCACCACCATGTTCGTGGCGAACTGGGCGTGGACCTCCAGGAAGTCGCCGTCGTCCAGGACGGCCTCGACCACCGTGCGCATGTCGTAGGGCTGGTTGGCCGAGTCCGGGATGAACGCGTCCAGGGCCAGGTCGGCGTCGGTGGCCTCGTCGCCCGGGGCGTCCTCGGGAGGCAGCGGCGGCGCCTCCTCCAGGTTGTTGTCGGGCAGGTGCGAGAGCAGCGTCCTCACGTACTCGATCGCGTCCTGCTCGTCGGCGCCCATGTAGTGCGCCACACCCGACTTGGTGTTGTGGGTGCGGGCTCCGCCCAGCTCCTCCATGGAGACGTCCTCGCCGGTGACGGTCTTGATGACGTCGGGGCCGGTGATGAACATCTGCGAGGTCTCGTCCACCATCACGACGAAGTCGGTGAGGGCGGGGGAGTAGACGTGGCCGCCCGCGGCGGCGCCCATGATCAGGGAGATCTGCGGGATGACGCCCGAGGCGTGGGTGTTGCGCTTGAAGATCTCGGCGTACAGGCCGAGCGCGACCACGCCCTCCTGGATGCGCGCGCCGCCGCCCTCGTTGATGCCCACGACGGGGCACCCGTTGGTGAGGGCGTGGTCGAGGACCTTGACGATCTTCTCGCCGTAGACCTCGCCCAGCGATCCGCCGAAGACGGTGACGTCCTGGCTGAACACGGCGACGGGTCGCCCGTCGACCGTTCCGTGGCCGGTGACGACGCCGTCACCGTAGGGGCGGTTGTGCTCCAGGCCGAAGCTGGTGGAGCGGTGTCGGGCCAAAGCGTCGAACTCCACGAACGAGCCGGGATCGAGCAGTGCGTCGATCCGCTCGCGTGCGGTCATCTTGCCTTTGGCGTGCTGTTTCTCAACGGCTCGAGCAGACCCTGCGTGTACGGCCTCGTACCGGCGTCGTTGCAGGTCGGCGAGCTTGCCCGCGGTCGTGTGGATGTCGATCTCGTCCGCGGACAGCGGTTCAGGGGCTTCGGTGGCCATAACTACGCAGGTTAACCGCGAGGGATCGTCACACGGGAACCCAGCCCGGGGTTACCGACGGGTAGGTATGCTGCGGGGCCGCTCCGACCAGGCCCGTCGCCGGAGCCCGGATCCGGAGGGTGGGGAAGGCGCACGGAGCGTGAACGCGGAGTCCGCGGCGCGGAACGCGGCGACACCGAAACCGCGTGAGGAAATGTTCTCCCCTTTCTTGTGAGCAACAATGATTAACGTGTGGGCAAAACATCAGAAATGCGCCCCCGCGCACCTGGCGGCGGGTGCGATCTCTGTAGGGTCGGTGACCATGACAGCGGTAAGCGCAGAACGCGACAGTGCACGGCAGGAAGTTCCCGAGCAGCTCAGGAATGACGTCAAACTGCTCGGCGAGATGCTCGGAACGGTCCTCGCCGAAAGCGGCGGCGAGGATCTGCTCGCCGATGTCGAGAAGCTCAGGAGAGCGGTCATCGGCGCCCGCGACGGATCGGTCACGGGGGAGGAGATCACCGCGATCGTCGCCGCCTGGCCGCTGGAGCGCGCCAAGCAGGTGGCCCGCGCCTTCACCGTCTACTTCCACCTGGCCAACCTGGCCGAGGAACACCAGCGGATGCGGGCCCTGCGCGAGCGCGACGACGCCGCCAACCCGCCCCGCGAGTCCCTCGCGGCGGCCGTGCGCGCCATCCGCGAGGACGACGGGGGTGAGGAACGCCTCAACGAGCTGGTCGCGGGCATGGAGTTCCACCCCGTGGTCACCGCCCACCCGACCGAGGCCCGCCGCCGCGCCGTGTCCACCTCCATCCTGCGCGTCAGCGCCCAGCTGGAGGCCTGGCACGGCTCCCACGAGGGCAGCAGCGCCGCGGCCGAGGCGCACCGCCGCCTGCTGGAGGAGATCGACCTGCTCTGGCGCACCTCCCAGCTGCGCTACACCAGGCTCAACCCGCTCGACGAGGTGCGCACCGCCCTCGCCGCGTTCGACGAGACGATCTTCTCCGTCATCCCGCAGGTCTACCGGAGCCTGGACGCCGCCATCGATCCCGAGGGCACCGGCGTGCGCCCGCCCCGCGCCACGCCCTTCGTCCGCTACGGGAGCTGGATCGGCGGCGACCGCGACGGCAACCCCTACGTCACCTCCGACATCACCCGAGAGGCCGTGCTCATCCAGTCCGAGCACGTGCTGCGCGGCCTGGAGGCCTCCTGCACCAAGGTGGCCCGCACCCTCACCGCCTACTCCAACCTCACCCCCGCCAGCCCGGCGCTGCTCGACGCGCTCTCCTCGGCCAAGGCGGGACAGCCCGAGCTGACGGCGGAGATCGGGGCGCGCTCGCCCAACGAGCCGCACCGCCAGCTGCTGCTGCTGGCCGCGGCCCGGCTGCGCGCCACGCGCGAGCGCGACGCCGACCTGGCCTACCCCGACGCCGACGCCTTCCTGGCCGACCTGCGCACCGTGCAGGAATCGCTGGCCGAGGCGGGCGCGGTCCGGCAGGCCTACGGCGAACTCCAGCACCTGATCTGGCAGGCGCAGACCTTCGGCTTCCACCTCGCCGAACTGGAGATCCGCCAGCACAGCGAGGTGCACGCCGCCGCGCTCGCCGAACTGCGCGAGGGGCGCACACCCTCCGAGCGCACCGAGGAGGTCCTCGCCACGATCCGGGTGATCGCCTGGATCCAGGAGCGCTTCGGCGTGGAGGCCTGCCGCCGCTACGTCGTCAGCTTCACCCGCTCGGCCGAGGACATCGCGGCCGTGTACGAGCTGGCCACCCACGCCCTGCCCGCCGGACGCGTGCCGGTCCTGGACGTCGTGCCGCTGTTCGAGACCGGCGCCGACCTCGACGCCTCGCCGCACGTGCTCGACGGCATGCTCAAGCTGCCCCAGGTCAACAAGCGCCTGGACGAGACCGGCCGCAGGATCGAGGTCATGCTCGGCTACAGCGACTCCGCCAAGGACGTCGGCCCGGTCAGCGCCACCCTGCGTCTCTACGACGCCCAGGCCCGACTGGCCGCGTGGGCGGGCGAGCACGACGTGCGCCTGACCCTGTTCCACGGCCGCGGCGGCTCGCTCGGCCGCGGCGGCGGCCCCGCCAGCCGCGCCCTGCTCGCCCAGGCGCCCGGCTCGGTCGGCGGACGGTTCAAGGTCACCGAGCAGGGCGAGGTCATCTTCGCCCGCTACGGGCAGGCCGCGATCGCCCGCCGCCACATCGAGCAGGTCGGCCACGCGGTGCTGATGGCCTCCACCGACGCCGTCCAGGAGCGCGAGCGCTCGGCCGAGCGCGAGTACCGCGCCCACGCCGACACCATCGCCCGCGCCGCCCAGGAGGCCTACCTGGAGCTGATCAACACCGAGGACTTCGCGGTGTGGTTCTCCCAGGTCACTCCCCTGGAGCAGCTGGGCGAGCTACGGCTGGGCTCGCGCCCCTCGCGGCGCGGCGCCGCACGCGGGCTCGGCGACCTGCGCGCCATCCCGTGGGTGTTCTCCTGGACCCAGACCCGGGTCAACCTGCCCGGTTGGTTCGGCCTGGGCACGGGCCTGGCCGCCGTGGAGGACCTGAGCGTGCTCCAGGAGGCCTACCGCGAGTGGCCCATGTTCTCGTCCCTGCTGGACAACGCGGAGATGAGCCTGGCCAAGACCGACCGCACCATCGCCGAGCGGTACCTGGCGCTGGGCGGGCGGCCGGAGCTGACCGAGCTGGTGCTCGCCGAGTACGACCGCACCCGCGACCTGGTGCTCAAGGTGACCGGGCACAACCGCCTGCTGGAGAACCGGGCTGTGCTCTCCCGCGCGGTGGACCTGCGCAACCCGTACGTGGACGCGCTCTCCCACCTGCAACTGCGCGCGCTGGAGGCGCTGCGGGGCGAGGAGGCCGACTCCCTGTCGGAGGAGGACCAGCAGCACCTGGAGCGGCTGCTGCTGCTCTCGGTCAACGGCGTAGCCGCCGGGCTCCAGAACACCGGCTGACCGTCGACCGGCCCGCGTACGACGGCGGCCCCGCACCCGGGAGGGGGTGCGGGGCCGCCGTCGCGTGTGCCGGAGCCCGTTACTCGGGGAAATCGCTGGTGTCGATGGTGAGGCCGAAGGGTTCGGGGAGGTGGATCTCCTTGCCGAAGGGGACCTTCGTGGAGCTGGTGTACCTGCCGTTCTCCGGGTCGGAGTAGAGGGTGACCTCGCTCCTACCGGTCTGCGGGTCCCAGCGGTCCACCAACAAGTACAAGGGGATCCCGGCGTGGGCGTAGCCCCAGAGCTTGGGCTTGCGGTCCCTCTCCGCGGTGCTCTTCGACGTCACCTCGACCACCAGCAGGGCGTCAGACATCATGCTGTCGGGGTCGTACTCCATGGCCGAGTAGGGCAGGACCACCAGATCAGGGATGTATACGCCGGTCCTCATGGGGACGCGCACATCAAGAGTCTGGTGGAGACTGGCCTCCGCGAGGTCGCTTCCATCCCGCAGGAACTCGCGATACATCTCCCTTTGGATCAGGGAGACGATATGGGCGTGTTCGCGTGTTGGGGGTGCCACAAGAAAGAGCCCGCCTTCGATGATCTCGGCCCGCCAACCGTCGGGCAGGTCCAACTCCTTCCAGGTGCGCAACATGAGTTCCCAATGAGACGGCGTTCCGGGACCCGTCTCAGTTTCCGCGATACTCATCTGTCGCGTCACCTCCAGTAGCTGAACGTAGCAACGCACGATCACCGATGTGCTGCTTTCAGCCTAACCGGCGGCCTTCCCGCGCACAGGGGTTTCCGGACAGGGTTGCGGCGCTGCTGTAATGGGTGCATGGCCAGCGCATCCGACCCCTTTCCGCGACCCCCGCTCGACGCGGCGGCCCTCGACGCCGCCCTCGTCCGGCCGGGCGGCATGTGGCACCGGATCGAGGTGCTCCCCGAGGCCGCGTCCACCAACACCGAGCTGACCGCGCGCGCCGTGGCGGGAGCCCCGCACGGGAGCGTGCTGGCCACCGAGCACCAGACCGCCGGGCGCGGACGCCTCGGCCGCGGCTTCTCCACCCCGGCGCGCGCCGCCCTCACCTTCTCCCTCCTGGTCCGGCCCGCGGTACCCGTCACCCGCCTGGGCTGGCTCCCCGGGCTCATGGGCGTGGCCGCGGTCGGCGCGGTGCACCGGGTGACGGGGGTCAAGGCCGCGCTCAAGTGGCCCAACGACGTCATCGTCCCCGCGCACCTGCGCTCGGAGCCCGCGACGGCGGACGGCAAACTCGCGGGCATCCTCGCCGAGGCCGACTTCTCCTCGGGCGAGCCCGGCGTGGTCGTGGGGATGGGGCTCAACGTGTCCCAGGAGCGCGCTGAACTCCCCGTGGACACCGCTGTCTCCCTGCGCGGGGAGGGCTCGGGCGCCCTGGACCGGGGCGCACTGCTCTCCGCCGTCCTGGGAGGGGTCGAGGAGCTGTACACGGCGTGGACCGACGCCGGGGGCGACGCCGAGGCCAGCGGGCTGGCCGCCGCCTACCGGGACGCGTGCGTCACCATCGGGCGCCGCGTGCGGGTCCACCTGCCCGGGGACCGGGTGCTGGAGGGCGCCGCCACCGGCGTCGACGCCGACGCCCAGCTGCTGGTGCGCGGACCCGGCGGGGAGCGGGCCCTGAGCGCGGGCGACGTCGTCCACGTGCGCCCCGGTTCCTGACCGGCCTTCCGCCTCTGCCGCGCCGCCGTCCACCTGCGTCCCGGTTTCCGACCGGTTCTCCGCCGCCGCACCGCCGTCCACGTGCGCCCCGGTTCCTGACCGGTTCTCCGCCGCCGCGCCGCCGCCCACCTGCGTCCCGGTTCCCGACTGGTCCGCCGCTGCTGCACCGCCGTCCACAGGGGACCTGGGGCACTCCCGCGACGACCCCTCCGTGTGCGATCATCACCGGGTGTGGCCGTCGCCGACCGCGGGCCGCGCGGGCCTGTCGGCAGGCACCCTGTCAGGGAAGAAACCGCGGGCGTAAGCTGGAGTGGAACCCCGTGCCGCATTCGTCGGCCGGTGCCGAAGTGACTGTTCCCCGCCCCGGCGGGGATGGCCCGTGAAAGAGAACGTATGCCGTCGCGTCCCGACCCGAAAGCGATCGAGTCCGCCCTGCTCGGCGGTGAAGCGGTCTACACCAGGGAGCAGGCGATCGAGCTCGCCGGCGCCGACAACGAGCTGGCCGGGCGCATCTGGCGTGCCCTGGGCTTTCCCAACCAGGGCGACGACACGGTCACCTTCGCCGAGAGCGACGTCGAGTCGCTGCGCATCGCCAACTCCCTCGTCCAGGAGGGCGTACTGGACGAGGAGGGCGTGGTCCGCTTCGCCCGCGCGATGGGCCAGACCATGGCACGCCTGGCCGACTGGCAGACCAGCATACTGAGCACCCTCATCTACCAGGAGGGTGAGGACTCCGTCAGCCCGCTGATGAACCAGGTCAAGGAGCTGCTGCCGGACGTGGAGCGGCTCCTGCTGCACATCTGGCGCAGACAGCTCGCGGCCTCCTCGGCCCGCACCCTCGCGGTGATGTCCGACAACGACGCCGTGCCCAACTACTACCCGCTGGTCGTCGGGTTCGCCGACCTGGTCTCCTTCACCACCCTGAGCCGCGAACTCGACGAGGTCGAGCTGGCCGGGGTGGTCGAGGGCTTCGAGGCCACCGCCGCCGACATCGTCGCCTCCGGGGGCGGCCGGGTCGTCAAGACCCTGGGCGACGAGATCCTCTACGTCGCCGACTCCCCGGCCGAGGCCGCCGACATCGCGCTGCGCCTGGCCTCGGGCGTCAAGACCCACGTGGAGGTGCCCGACGTCCGGGTCGGCCTGGCCGCCGGGCCGGTGCTGACCCTGCACGGCGACGTGTTCGGCACGACCGTCAACCGCTCCAGCCGCCTGACCTCCTTCGCCAGACCCGGCACCGTCCTCATCGACGAGAGCCTCGCCGAGAGCCTGGCCGACGAGGAGGGACTCCAGGTCGTGCGGGTGCGCGCCCGGCACGCGCACGGACTCGGCCTCATCCAGCCCTACGCCCTGCGCCGCAACTTCGAGCCCGCGGGCTGAGAGCCCCCGCGTTTCTCCCCGCCCGACCACCGTGTGCGCCGGAGCCCGCCGGGATAGGCTCGGAGGCGTCGCACCAGCCCGCGAGAGGTCAGGTGGTGAGCCGGTGAACGCTCCTTCCCCCGTCCGACGTCTGCGCACCTCGGGTGTCTTCAGCCTTGAGGGCAACGGGTTCGACGTCGAGAACAACGTCTGGATCGTCGGAGACGACGACAGCGCCATCGTCATCGACGCCGCCCACGACCACGAGGCGATCGCCCGCGGTCTGGGCGACCGCGAACTCATGGCCATCGTGGCCACCCACGGACACAACGACCACGTCAACGCGGCCGTCGCGCTGGCCGACCTGGCCGACTGCCCGATCCTGCTGCACCCCGACGACGCCGAACTGTGGCACCGCGTGCACCCGCACCGCGAGCCGGACGCCCCGCTGCTGCACGGCGAGACGCTGGTGGTGGGGGGAGTGGAGCTGGACGTCCTGCACACCCCTGGCCACACGCCGGGCGGGGTGTGCCTGTACGCGCCCGCGCTCGGGGTCGTCTTCACCGGCGACACACTGTTTCCGGGCGGGCCCGGCGCCACCGGCCAGCCGTTCTCGAACTTCCCGACGATCATCGCCTCGATCCGCGGGCACCTCGCGGGCCTGCCGGGGGACACGGTCGTCCACCCCGGCCACGGGGAGTCCACCACCGTGGCCGAGGCCGCCGAGAACCTCGACGCCTGGGCGGCACGCGGGTTCTGAGCCGGGTGCTGGTCGGCACCGACCGGCGCCGGGCGGGCTGCTCCGCCGGGGCCGTCCGAGGCCCGGTCCGGCCCTCGCCGCGCCGTGGCCGTCCGGGACAGCAGGGCCGATCAGCCCCTTCCGAACCGGTCCTCTACGCTCGGATTGCACATTCTGGATCGGAGCACCATGTACTACCCCACCCGTCTCGCCCCCGCAGTCCTCCTCGTCGCCCTGGCCGTCACCGCGTGCGGCCCCGAGCCCACTGCCGAGAGCGAGAAGCCGACGGCCGCGGCCACGTGCCAGGAGCACGTCGAGCGCTCGTGGGAGTCCCTGGTCAGCGCGGAGTTCGAGACCTCCTCCGACATCACCGTGACCAGCGCCGAGGACCCGTGGGAGTACGAGGTCGTCGCCAGCGCCGACACGGAGAACGACGCCGGCGAGGTGGAGCGCGCCGAGTACAGGTGCTTCGCTGTCAACAACTCCGGTGACTGGTTCGTGGTGGATATGCGGGACGTCGCGTAGGAGCCGGACACGGCGGAGGCGCCGCGTCCGCTGGAGAAGCCCGTTCCCCGCGGGGGTACGACCGCCCGCCCGGCACCGCCTGCTCCACCCACGGACAGGGGGAGCCGCTGGACCGCGGCGGTCGCCCAGTCCGGAGAAACCGGTGCCGAGCTCCATGCCGAAGCCGATCAGGCCCGCTCTCCGTCGGGCCGCTCCGCCACCGTCGCCCCGAACACCGTCTGAGACGCGAAAAACCGGTGGAACCCGGCACGCCCGCACCTCTAGCGTTGGCCCTCCGACGACGAGAGGTGGGAGTGGATGACACTGGTACGCAAGGGAACCCGGCGGATCACGGTGGACGGGACCGCCTACCGTTGGCGCACCCGTAAGGGCCTCACCCGGGCCCAGAGGAAGCAGCCCGACGGCGGACCGATGACCTTCGTCGTCGAGGGGGCTGACGCTCCCGGCAACCCGCTCGTGGTCACCCTGGGCCACCCCCGCCCCCAGGGGCACTGCTGCCCCTTCTGCGCCCCGACCGGCCCGGAGCCCGAGCCGGTCACCCCGGCGCGGGTGGTCGCCGCCGTCCGCGGCGCGCTGGCCGAGGGCTGGCGTCCCGGCGACAGCGGAGGTCCGTTCCGGCTGGACGGTTCCGCCCTCTGACCGGACCCGGGGCGACCGCTTGGAACGGGCGCACCGCCCCGGCCCGGCCAGCGGTTCGCTGACATGGCTGCGCCCCCGCTCCCGGGTCGGGGCGCCCTTGCCGTGTTACGGAGGAAGGGCGCGTTTCCTGGTATCGGCGCGGGGCGGTGTGCACGGGGTTGCACCTTCCGTAGCGGCATGTGGTCTGGTGGACTCACGCCCCGGTCCCTTGAGGAAAGGTCCCTACTCATGCATCTGTCCTTCATGCCACCCCGCCAGGTCAAGATCGGTGACGCGGCGGCCTTCGCCGGCACCACGCCGCGGGCGATTCGCCACTACCACGAGATCGGGCTGCTCCCCGAGCCTGAGCGGGGCGGCGACGGCCGACGCCGCTACGGGTACGAGGACATGATCCGCCTGCTGTGGATCCGCAAGATGGCTGATGTTGGGATCGCCCTGGACGACATCCGTGACGCCTTCACCACCGGCACGGCTTCCGCCGGTGCGGACAGCGCAGACGGTATCGCGGGCATCCTGGAGCGGTTGGAGGAAACCCTCGCCGAGCAGGAGGCGGAAGTGGTGCGGCAACGGACCGCCGTGCAGCGGATGCGCACCGAAGGCAGCCGGATGGGCCTGCTCTCCGACTTCGTCACCGAACGCCTCAAGAGCCTGCCCGAGGGCTCCCTGCGTCAGGCGGACCTGGACACTCTGCTGGTCACTGAGCGAATCTTCGGCCCGCTCGGCGCGGCCGTCCAGGCCACCCGCTTCATCGTCCTGGCCACGCATCCCGCTCTGCGGGAGGACTCCGACCGCCTCGATGACGCCGAGGAGGCACTCGACGACAGCGTCGCCGTCGATGATCCCCGGGTGGCTCACATGGCCGCCGAACGGCACGCCTTCGAGAGCGCCCTGCATGCCGTCATCGAGGAGTCCGGCCTGGACAAGGACGACGATGCCCTCTTCGACGCCTGGGACATTTTGCACCCCCCTCCCACCGATGACGAGGGCAACTTCAGCCCCGGCAGGCGGGAGGCAGGCTCCATGAGCGCGTTCGAAGCCATCGGCAAGATGCCCTACGACTTCTCCCCGGCCCGATGGCGCTGTATGGAACTGGCCGAAGAACTGGCCGCCCAGGACTCACCCGCTACCTCAAACACGGCCTAGAAGCCTGACCGCCGTTCTGAGGGACGCGTCAAGAAGGTGCACGTGCGCGTTCGCCGATCCACTTCGCCGGGCCACCATGGCCTCGACACCGTCGTAGTCGTTTGCGCACGCTGGTCGGATCCGCATCGGTCCCCTTCACACGGCCTAAGGAGGCCAGGTCGGTCTCCGGTATCGGAGGGCGGTACACGTCGAACGTGCGCTCACCCGTGAGCATGAACTCCTGGGCAGAACACCGCAGCTCGGCTGAGGGTTCGTGAACAGTTCAGGTCACGTCTGACCGTCCTCCAGGTGTTCGATGGTGCCGGGGAGGACGTTGCCGGGATCGTCCAACCACACGCGTTGGCCCTCGCGGGACACGGTCACGCCGAACCGGGAGTGTTCCGGACGGCCCGCTTCCTGCCACCAGGCGTGGGCCTCGGCCAGCTCGTCGAAGAGGCGGCGCGGGCCGTGCTGGCGGACCCGGAACTCATGAGGGCCGGGCCGAACCCGCCACGAGGCCCACGAACCCGAACCGGGGTCCATCAGGTACACCGTGTAGTTCGGGTTGCCCGGCACGTCGTCGTCGAAAACCAGCAGATCCTTCATGCCGGGAACCCGCAGACCGATCGCGAAACTCGCGTCGAAGTCACCGACCGGCTCGTACGGATGCAGGTCCGTGCTGGTCTCGGTGTACTCGTGGTCGGGACGGACGCGCTCTTCGAGCGTGCCGTGCGGTGTCCGCTGGCCGCGCACCCACATGAAGCCCGCGTTCCCGCCGAAGCGCCCGGACGCCGTCCCGTCCGCGCCGACCCGAAGCCGGAGCAGCGTGCCGTTGTGGAAGCTCGTCCCCCACGGGGTCACGATCCGCCCGCCGGGCACGGTCTGCTCCACCCACGGGTAGGGAACCCGCTGGACCGCTGCGGTCGCTAGCACCCGGTCGTAAGGGGTGTCGGACGGATACCCCTTCTCACCGTCCCCTACGACCACATGGACACCGCGACCCTCCAGGTTCTCTTCGGCCCGCGCGGCCACGGCCGGGTCGATCTCCACCGACGTCACGTTCCCGGCGCCGACCCTGTCAGCGAGCAGTGCGGCGTTCCACCCGGTTCCGGTACCGATCTCCAACACCCGCTGTCCGGCGGCGAGGTCGGTGGCGTCCAGCATCAGCGCCACGATGCTCGGCATGGACGCCGACGAGGACCGGTGCCCGCGCCCGGTCGAATCCTCGTCATCTATCTGGCCGTCGTCTACCTGGGTGATGACCGGCCGGTCGGCGTAGCAGGCGCGCAACCACGCGTCCGGGGCATCGGCCCTGTCGAGGACTGTCAGGTCATCCCCGTCCTCGATCCAGACCCGGTCGGGGATGAAGCGGTGGCGGGCAACCCGCATGAAGCCGTCCCGCCAGGCTGAGGAGGGGGCGATCTCCTCGACGAGACGGGACAGGAGGTCTTCGGTACTGGTCATTTGTCGTCGCGCTCGTGCTTGCCTCCGCCGCTGCCACCGTCATTGGGGGTGGGCGGAGGGATGGGGCGGTCGGGCTTGTGGCCGTCACTGTTCGAGTCGTCTTCACGCTTGCCCATGGCGGTCTCCTCGGTGTGAAGGGGCGGTTGATGTGACGGTAGTTCCGCCAGCACGCTGCGTCAGGACATTGGCCAGGTTCGGTCTGTCCGTGTGACTGAGTGCGGGCGGGGGAAGTGCGGTCTTCTGCGGAATCAGGTAGTGGTGCGGAGGGTGTCGATGAGGCGGGCGATGTCGGCGGCCTCGTCGTGGGCGCCGATGGTCAGGGCGAGCCGGTGGACCTCGGTCAGTGCGACCAGCAGGTCGGTGATGAGCGTGAACACGGGGGGCGCAGTTCCGTTCTCGGGATCGGGGGCGGAGGGAAGGACCGGGTGGGCCAGGTCGGGGCGCTGGCGGAGCAGGCGGCGGACGGAGTCCGACAGGGCGGAGAGGTCGTCGGGGTCGGCGGGCGAGTTCCGGGGGACGTGGACGTGCGGAACTCGGGGGTGGTGGTTCCCGGGGCGGACACGTCGGGGGAGCGGGGCGTGGTCCGTCTGTGTCCGCTGGGGCATGGGTGGCTCCTGCTTGTGCTGGTGCGTGCGGTCGTAAGTGGGAAGGAGGGCTCGGCCGGGGAAGGTCGCCGAGCCCCCCGGCGTAGGGGCTGTTCAGCCCGGCATGGGACAGGGGCCGTGGAGCGTGGGGTTGACGGAGGTCCACGCACAGGTGGAGACGGGGCAACGCCAGTGCGCGGTGGGGCGGGTGCGGGTGATGACCGTCTGGGCGCGGCGGATCTGGGCGTCCAGCCCGTGCGGGGTGGCGTCCGAGAGGGGTTCGAACTCGGCGTCGCCCTGGTAGAAGGCGAAGAAGCGGCGGGTCGCCGGTGCCCACATGACCCACCAGAGACGGCGGTGGAGCGCGTGGAGCTGCTCGGCGGCCGAGTACTGCGCGCGGTCGTCGCTGACTTCCCAGGCCACTGCGCTCACCGTTCTTCCTCTGCTCGCACCGCGCGACCCCCTTAAAACAGACAAATGGAAACGTGGAATACCCGGTTCCACTTCTCGCTTCGTCGCCGGTTGTGCTTTTCTGGTTCCCGATAATGCATGTGTGGAAGTCGGAGTGCTATAGCTTCCATCGCGAGTTCAGTAACTCGCTTGAACCCTGGAAAAGTGTGGCTACTGCCTGGCTGTATGTGGCGAGTGCTGGCGGCCGTTGGAGGACCGATGACGCGGGAGCCGAAGCCCGAGTACAAGAAAATAGCCTCTGAAGTGCGGAAACGACGAAAGACGAGGGGGTGGTCGCAGGGCCGCCTGGCCGAGCACGTCAACGTCTCGTCATCGCTCGTCTCGTACTGGGAGCTGGCCGTGCACGCGCCCCAGCTCCAGGAGGCGCGGAGGCTGGACGAACTCTTCGAGACCTCGGGGGTGTTCGCGCGGCTCTGGTCGAAGTCGAACTCGGAGAGCATCTACTCCGCTGGTTCGCAGAACGCCATCGACTTCGAGCGGACGGCCGTGGAGATCCGGGAGTTCCACGCGACGCTTGTTCCGGGTCTCCTTCAGACGCCGGGTTACGCGTGGGCGATCTTCAGGGCCTGTCGTCCGTGGGCAAGCGCTGACATGCTGGACGCGCTCGTCGAGTCTCGCATGAGGCGCCACGCCGTCCTTGAAGTGCCGGAACGCCCGCTACTGTGGATCGTGTTGGATGAGGTTGTGATCCGCCGCGTTCTCGGCGACGTCACGACGATGAAGGAGCAGTTGGACCACCTTCTGAAGCTCGTGGCGGACGGCATCATCTGTCTTCAGGTGGTTCCTCTCAGCCTGCGGCTTCCTCCGGGGCTCTCCGGGTCGTTCAGGGTGTTCGTGTTCCCCGATCGGCCGATGGTGGCGGCGTCCGAGTACGTCGCGGATGACATGATCATCGATGACGACGAGAAGGTCCGCGAGTGCGTAACGCTGTTTGGAGCCATCCAGGCGGGCGCACTATCCACCAGCGACAGCTTTCAACTGGTCCAGCAGGTACGAGGAGAACTCGATGACTGAACGACGCTCCTTCCACAAGAGCAGCTACAGCGGCGGAAGTAACAACAACTGCGTCGAGGTCGCTGAGGGTGCCAGCACGGCGGTGCGCGACACCCAGAACCGCGAGCTGGGGCAGCTTGAGTTCGCCGCCAGCGAGTGGACCGCGCTCGTGGACTTCCTCAAGCTCCACGGCTAACGCGTCCACCTGACCAAGGGCAGTACCTCCACGGGAGGCGCTGCCCTTCTTCATGCCCGACAGGGCGCTCACAAATGGTTCAAATTCGGACGAAGAGAACACTTCTGGCGGGACGCGAAAACGCACCTGTTCTTTTCTGGGGCATGCTCTGAACTGGGGTTATGGCCAACCGGGTCGTTTTTTCGACCCGGGTTCGAAGAAAAGTTCGCTACCACGCCCCGTGTGCCCTACTCTTCTACCCGAACACACAACTCCATACGCAGAAAGACCCCGCGACGGTTTCCCACCGCCCGGGGTCGTGGCCAGCAACTACGTACCTTTAACACCAAGGATTGCTAGCATGCGCCAGTTTAGCGCTGCGCTTATCAGCCGTGCCCTCGGCCCGCTGATCGCGTTCTTCTCCTCCCCGTGCGGACGCCACTCCACCGTGGTCGGTCGCCGCCGACGCTCCACCCGCGTCCGCCGCTACGCTGCCTCGCCAACCGCACCTGCACCCGCTCCCGTGCAGGTCAGCCGGAGGAGGGTCTCCTCCCGTCGCGCGGCTCCCGGACCTTCCGCGCCTCCGGCGCGCCCCAGCGTTCCCGCGCCGCGACTCACGCCACCCAGCGAACAGATCAACGCTGACGAGGTCGCCCTCGTGCGCCCCTACTTCGCCGCCTACGAAAGCCTCCGCGCCGCCGAGACCCGCGTTCCCGCACCTCGCAAGCCCGAACCCCGGAACCCCGCACCTCGCAAACCCGAACCCTGGAACCCCGCACCCCAGAAGCCCACGCCCGGTGGCCTCGGCTTCCGCTCCGGCCCCGCCTCCAACCCCAACCCCGGTGAAACCGAAACCGAGGAGGTGCGCCGCGCGTTCGAACAGGCCCGGGTACGCGCCGCCGCCATCGTCCGGCGGCAGAGGGAAGACCCCGGCGGCGACCTGCTCGGCGACCCCGCGCCCCGGTTCGGCGTCGTCGGCCCTGTGGTCGGCCCTGTGGTCAGCTCTGTCGTCGGCCCCCCGGAACCCGGGCCCGCCCCGTCCGGTGAATGGGACGAACTGACCTCCCGCATCCGCGTCCTGCTCCAGCAGCGGCAGGGCGCGACGGCGTGAACGCCACCCTCACGAGGGAGGGCCCCGCCCACCCGTCCGCCGCCCTGGACAGGGCGTACGGCGAGGTGGCCCGCCTGTGTCCCCGTCCGCCGACCCGGGAGCGCACCCCCGGGTCTGCGGACAGGACGCCGGACAGGACCGGCCTCAGGTCTTGTCCGAGTACCGCCCGACGTTGGGCACCGGCGGGGTGTCCTTCGGCCGCACACCGATCTTGGACCCCAGCCACACCAGGGGGTCGTACTTGCGGTCCGCCACCCGCTCCTTGAGCGGGATCAGCGCGTTGTCGGTGATGCGGATGTTCTCCGGGCACACCTCCGTGCAGCACTTGGTGATGTTGCAGTAGCCCAGCCCGAACTCCTCCTGGGCGATGAGCCTGCGGTCGGCGGTGTCCTCGGGGTGCATCTCCAGCTCCGCCACCCGCATGAGGTAGCGCGGACCCGAGAAGTGCTCCTTGTTCTCGTCGTGGTCACGGATCACGTGGCACACGTTGTTGCACAGGAAGCACTCGATGCACTTGCGGAACTCCTGCTGGCGTTCCACGTCCGCCTGGCTCATCCGGAAGTCACCCGGCGACGTGGCCGGGTCCGGAGTGAACGAGGGGATCTCCCGCGCCTTCTGGTAGTTGAACGACACGTCGCAGACCAGGTCCCGGATCACCGGGAAGGTCTGCATCGGCATCACCGTCACCACCTCGTCGTCCTCGAACACGCTCATCCGCGTCATGCACGACAGCCGGGGACGGCCGTTGATCTCCACCGAGCACGAACCGCACTTGCCCGCCTTGCAGTTCCACCGCACCGCCAGGTCCGGGGTCTGCGTGGCCTGGAGGCGGTGCAGCACGTCGAGCACCACCTCGCCCTCGTTGACCTCGACCCGGTACTCGGCGAGCCCGCCTTCGCCCGAACCCCGCCACACCCGGAACACACGCTCGCTCATGACTGGCCCTCCTCGGCCGCGTCGTCCGCCGCCCCCGTCGCCCCCGCCGCGGGCAGCTCCTCCTCCGTCAGGTACTTGGCCAGCTCGTCGCGTTCGAAGAGGGCGAGCAGCCCGGCCGGGATGTCGGCGAGCGGAAGCCGCGACAGCGACACCCGGTCGGAGCGGTCGGCCCGCACCGCCAGGTTCACCCGCCGCCACTCGGCCGACATGCCGGGGAAGTCCTCGCGCGTGTGCCCGCCGCGCGACTCCGTGCGCTCCAGGGCGGCGGCGGTGACCGCGCGCGAGACCAGGACCATGTTGGGCAGCGCCAGCGCCAGGTGCCAGCCCGGGTTGTACACCCGGTCGCCCGGCGCGCTGAGCATGCGCGAGCGCTCCTCCAGCTCGGCCAGCCGCTCCAGGGCCCGCTCCATCTCCGGACCCTTGCGGATGATGCCCACCAGGTCGTTCATGGTCTCCTGGAGGTCGGTGTGCAGCGTGTACGGGTTCTCGCCGCCGCCCTGCTTGAGGAAGTCCAGCGCGTACGAGGACGCCTCGGCCGCGACCCGGTCCAGGAGCCCGGCCGGTGAGGGCCGCTCTCCGAGCCCGTCCACGTAGGCCGCGGCGCCCATCCCGGCCCTGCGCCCGAACACCAGCAGGTCCGACAGGGAGTTGCCGCCCAGCCGGTTGGAGCCGTGCATGCCGCCCGCCACCTCACCGGCCGCGAACAGCCCGGGCACGTCGGAGGCCGCGGTGTCGGCGTCCACCCGCACCCCGCCCATCACGTAGTGGCAGGTCGGACCCACCTCCATGGGCTCGGCGGTGATGTCCACGTCCGCCAGCTCCTTGAACTGGTGGTGCATGGACGGCAGCCTCTTGATGATCTCCTCGGCGGGCAGGCGCGTGGACACGTCCAGGAACACGCCGCCGTGCGGCGAGCCGCGCCCCTCCTTGACCTCGGTGTTGATCGCCCGCGCCACCTCGTCGCGGGGCAGCAGCTCCGGCGGCCTGCGGTGCTCGGCGGGGTCGTCGTACCAGCCGTCGGCCTCCTCCTCGCTCTCCGCGTACTGGGAGCGGAACACGTCCGGCACGTAGTCGAACATGAACCGCTTGCCCTCGGAGTTGCGCAGCACGCCGCCGTCGCCGCGCACCGACTCGGTGACGAGGATGCCCTTCACCGACGGCGGCCAGACCATCCCGGTGGGGTGGAACTGGACGAACTCCATGTTGATCAGGGACGCCCCGGCCCGCAGCGCCAGCGCGTGGCCGTCGCCGGTGTACTCCCAGGAGTTGGAGGTGGTGCGGAAGGCCTTGCCGATGCCGCCGGTGGCCAGGACCACCGAGGGCGCCTCGAACAGGACGAACCCGCCGTCCACGCGGCGGTAGCCGAACGCGCCGACGATCCGGCCCGGAGTCCTCCCGGCTGTGTCCCCGCCCGCACTCCCGGCCGCGTCCACGGCCGTGGCACCGGCACCAGCACCGGCAGCAGCACTTCCGCCAGCACCGCCACCGGGCTCGTCCTCCTCGGTGACCAGGCGGGTGATCGCGGTCTCGGCGAACACGCGGATCCGCGCCTCGGGGTCGCCCAGCTCCGCGGCGTCCTCCTGCTGGAGCGCGACGACCCGCTGCTGGAGGGTGCGGATCATCTCCAGGCCGGTGCGGTCGCCCACGTGCGCCAGCCTCGGGTACTCGTGGCCGCCGAAGTTGCGCTGGCTGATCCTGCCCTCGGCGGTGCGGTCGAAGAGCGCGCCCCAGTACTCCAGTTCCAGGATGCGCTCGGGAGCCTCGCGGGCGTGCAGTTCGGCCATGCGCGGGTCGTTGAGGAACTTGCCGCCGCGGACGGTGTCGCGGAAGTGCACGCGCCACTCGTCGTCGGGGTTGGCGTTGCCCAGGGCGGCCGCCGCGCCGCCCTCGGCCATCACCGTGTGGGCCTTGCCGAACAGCGACTTGGAGATCACCGCGGTGCGCTTGCCCTGTTCACGGGCGGCGATCGCGGCCCGCAGCCCGGCTCCGCCCGCCCCGATCACCACGACGTCGTAGGCGTACCGGGTGATCCCGGGTTCTGCTGTGGGGGGCATCTGGTCGTGCCTTCCTTCCCCTTGGCTCAGTTGAGGATGCGCAGGTCGTTGATGGTGCCGCTGGCGATCAGGGCGATGTAGGCGTCCGTGAGGATCAGGGTCGCGATGCTCAGCCAGCCGAAGTACATGTGCCGGTGGTTGAGCGTGGAGAGGCGGCCCCACACCCAGTAGCGGACGGGGTGCCTGCCGAAGCTGCGCAGCCGTCCGCCGAAGACGTGGCGGCACGAGTGGCAGCTGAGCGTGTAGCCCCACAGCATGACCACGTTGAGGAGCATGATGAGGTTGCCCAGCCCGATGCCGAAGCCGCCGTCGGTCCCGTGGAAGAAGGGGACCAGCATGTCCCACGTGTTGAGGACCGTGAGGACGAGGGCGGCGTAGAAGAAGTAGCGGTGGCCGTTCTGGACCAGCATCAGCGGCCGGGTCTCGCCGGTGTAGGCGCCGTGGGGCTCGCGCACGGCGCAGGCCGGGGGCGAGAACCAGAACGAGCGGTAGTAGGCCTTGCGGTAGTAGTAGCAGGTCAGCCGGAACAGCAGCAGGATCGGCAGGCTGATCAGGGCGTAGGGGATGAGCGGCGGGAACTCCACCGGCAGGCGCCCGAACAGGGCCGCGTCGGGCGCGCACTGCTGCGCGATGCACGGCGAGTAGAACGGGGTCAGGTAGTGGTGCTCCTGGACCCAGTAGTGGTCCTGCTGGAGCACCCGCAGGGTCGCGTAGACGACGAAGGTGGCCAGCCCCAGCGCGGTGAGGAGGGGGCCGAGCCACCAGTTGTCGGTGCGCAGGGTTCGTTGGGGGACGCGTGCCCGGCCTCCCCCGGGGCCTGCGCTTTCGGTTGCTGTCACCGTTGTCTTGCACCTCCTGTGGGAAGGTCCCGGCCGGGCGGGGCGCGGTACCCGCCTGCTTCGGCCGCGACCGCTGCGCCGGACGGCTGCGGGGAGGAGCCGTAGCGAACCGGCCCGCAACGCAACGTTAGGGCGTTGTGATCACGGTCACGTCCCGGAGGGCGGGAGACGCCAGGGAAAGCTGTGTGAAATACGCCACTTCTGAGCGCTTATTTGGGGTGTTTTGTCGGCTTAAGTAGATAGAAATCCCTTATGCCGAACCCGTTGCTCCAGGGGCACCAGTGACGTGTGGTAGAGGAGATGACCGCCGGAATCCGGCAGGAGGCGACCCCGGACCGGGGCACTCCGGCAGGTGTGCCCCGGCAGGTGCGCGCGGATGGCGGCGGTGCCCGGGACGGGGATGGTCGCGGAGCGTCCGCCAACGGGTGCCGGATCCGGACCGGCCGGAAACGTTGCTGGTGTGACACGAGTGGCCCTGACCTGCGGTGATCTTGTACTTATAGCGAGGTTCGAGCGTCCAACTTCGCTATAAGTACAAGATCACGGCGGAGGGGATCGCGGTCACCGTCCTTGGTGAGGCGCTTCCGGGGCGCGCGGCGGTCGCTCGCGTTCGCGCGGCGGGTCAGTCCGCCTCGTCCTGGCCGGAGAGCAGGACCTCCAGGTCCGGCCCCAGGTCCTGCGGCGACATGCCCAGCAGGTAGCCGTTGAGGTGGCGGCGGAACGCCTCCGCCGAGTGCGAGGGCTCCACGTCCCGACGGCGCGCCAGCGCCACCGTCCGCAGCAGGCGGGGCCGGGCCAGCGGCGTTCCGCGCAGGCTCTGCCGGTTGCGCAGCACCATGCTCGGCACCACCGCCAGCCCCATGCCCGCCTCCACGAACCGCAGCACGGCGTCCATCTCCCCGCCCTCCACGGCCAGTTCGGGCTCGAACCCGGACGCCCGGCACGCGCGCAGCGTCGCCTCGCGCACGTCGTAACCGCGCCGGAACATCACCAGGGGGCGCCCCCGCAGCTCGGTGATGCGGATCGAGGCCCGCCCGTTGGGGGAGGGGCCCGACATCGGACTCGCCACCACCAGGTTCTCCCGCAGGATCGGCGTGGTGGAGAAGTCGGGGTCGCTGCTGTGCAGGGGCAGGATGATCAGCGCCAGGTCCAGCTCGCCCCGCCCCAGGTCGCGGATGAGGTCGCGCGATCCGCTCTCCTCCACCTGGAGCTCGATCCCGGGGAAGCGGGTGTGGAAGTCGGCGAGCACGTCGGCCAGCAGCCCCGCGCACAGCGACGGCGTCGCGCCGAGCCGCACGCGGCCCCGGCGCACCCCGGCCAGCTCCGCGACCTCGCGCCGGGCCGTCTCCAGGTCGGCGAGCATGCGCTGGGCCAGCGGAAGCAGCGCCTCACCGGCCGGTGTGAGTGTGATGTTTCCCCGGGCACGACTGAATAACGGCGCACCCAGCTCCTGCTCAAGGCTGCGGATCTGTTTGCTCAAACTGGGCTGCGCGACGCGGGAAAGCTCTGCTGCGCGGGTGAAATGGCGTGTGCGGGCCACCGCGACGAAGTAGGCGAGCTGCTGGAACTGCATGTTCCATAGCCTACGGCTATCGACTCAAGCATCACGATGACTTGGACGTCAGACTTAACCAGAACTTACAGTGACAGGCTGTGGCGAACAGTACCTTGACCAAGAAGCGGTCTACGGCCTACGGGTCCACGGTGGCGCTCAAAGCAGCGATGGCGGTCACCGGGGCGATCCTCGTGCTGTATTTGATCGCGCACATGTACGGCAACCTCAAGATCTTCTCGGGCCAGGAGGCTTTTGACGGCTACGCCCACAGCCTCCGGGAGCTGGGCTACCCGCTGCTGCCCGAGAGCGGATTCCTGTGGATCTTCCGCATCGTCCTGCTGGCGAGCGTCCTGATCCACATCTACGCGGCGGTGTCGCTGTGGGCCCGCGCCCGCAGGGCGCGTCCCGCCGCCCAGCGCTACCAGGTGAAGAAGAGGGTGGCCCGCAGCTACGCCTCTTACACCATGCGCTACGGCGGCATCCTGGTCGCGCTGTTCGTGGTCTTCCACATCCTGCACCTGACCACGAACACCATCGCTCCCGGCGGTGCGTCCGACAGCCCCTACGAGCGGCTCGTGAACGGGTTCCAGCCCGAGTTCTGGTACGTGACCCTGTTCTACGTCCTGTCCGTGATCGCTGTGGGCCTGCACCTGCGGCACGGCATCTGGAGCGCCCTGGCCACCCTCGGCGTCAACCAGGCCAGCCGTCAGGGCATGCTCAACGCGGTCGCCGTGGGCCTGTCGCTGATCGTGACAGTCGGCTTCCTGCTCCCGCCTCTGGCGGTCACCTTTGGACTGGTGAGTTAATTGTCTGAGAACGACTTCTACCGCGTGGGCGACCCGATCCGGGACGAGAAGGCCCCGGAGGGCCCGATCAACGAGCGCTGGGACAAGCGGCGCTTCTCGGCCAAGCTGGTCAACCCCGCGAACCGGCGCAAGCTCTCCGTGATCATGGTGGGCACCGGCCTGGCCGGCGCCTCCGCGGCCGCGACCCTGGGCGAGGCGGGCTACAACGTCACCTCGTTCTGCTACCAGGACAGCCCGCGCCGCGCGCACTCCATCGCGGCCCAGGGCGGCATCAACGCCGCCAAGAACTACCGCAACGACGGCGACAGCATCTACCGGCTGTTCTACGACACCGTCAAGGGCGGCGACTTCCGCTCCCGCGAGTCGAACGTCTACCGCCTGGCCCAGACCAGCGTCGAGATCATCGACCAGTGCGTCGCCCAGGGCGTGCCCTTCGCCCGCGAGTACGGCGGCCTGCTCGACAACCGCTCCTTCGGCGGCGTGCAGGTCTCGCGCACCTTCTACGCGCGCGGCCAGACGGGCCAGCAGCTGCTCATCGGCGCCTACCAGGCGCTGGAGCGCCAGGTCGCGGCGGGCAGCGTCAAGATGAACACCCGCCACGAGATGCTGGAAGTCATCGTCGTGGACGGCCGGGCGCGCGGCGTCATCGTCCGCGACATGGTCACCGGTGAGATCGAGACGCACTTCGCCGACGCCGTGGTGCTGGCCACCGGCGGTTACGGCAACGTGTTCTTCCTGTCGACCAACGCGATGGGCTCGAACGTCACCGCGACCTGGCGCGCGCACCGCAAGGGCGCGCTCTTCGCCAACCCGTGCTACACGCAGATCCACCCGACCTGCATCCCGGTCAGCGGCGACTACCAGTCCAAGCTGACCCTGATGAGCGAGTCGCTGCGCAACGACGGCCGCATCTGGGTGCCCAAGGCGCACGGGGACACCCGCGACCCGCGCCAGATCCCCGAGGACGAGCGCGACTACTACCTGGAGCGCATCTACCCGGCCTTCGGCAACCTGGTGCCGCGCGACATCGCCTCCCGCGCCGCCAAGAACGTCTGCGACGAGGGCCGCGGCGTCGGCCCCGGCGGTCTGGGCGTCTACCTGGACTTCGCCGACGCCATCGGGCGCATGGGGCAGGAGGCCGTCGAGGCCAAGTACGGCAACCTGTTCGACATGTACCAGCGCATCACCGGCGAGAACCCGTACGAGGTTCCGATGCGCATCTACCCGGCGGTGCACTACACCATGGGCGGCCTGTGGGTCGACTACGACCTCCAGAGCTCCATCCCGGGCCTGTTCGTGACCGGAGAGGCCAACTTCTCCGACCACGGCGCCAACCGCCTGGGCGCCAGCGCGCTGATGCAGGGGCTGGCGGACGGCTACTTCGTCCTGCCCAACACCATCAACGACTACCTGTCGGCGGGTCCCTTCGACGCCGTCGACGAGTCGCACCCCGAGGCCGTGTCCGCCAAGGACCAGGTGATCTCCCGCATCGACAAGCTGCTCTCCGTCCAGGGCTCCCGCACCGTCGACTCCTTCCACAAGGAGCTCGGCCACATCATGTGGGAGTACTGCGGCATGGAGCGCAGCGAGGAGGGCCTGACCAAGGCCGTCGAGCTGATCCGGGCGCTGCGCGCCGAGTTCTGGCGCGACGTCAAGGTGCTGGGCACCAACGAGGAGTTCAACCAGGCCCTGGAGAAGGCCAACCGCGTGGCCGACTTCCTGGAGCTGGGCGAACTCATGTGCATCGACGCCCTGCACCGCCGCGAGTCCTGCGGCGGCCACTTCCGCGCCGAGAGCCAGACCGAGGACGGCGAGGCGCTGCGCCACGACGACGAGTTCGCCTACGTGGCTGCCTGGGCGTTCGGCGGCGATGACAGCAAGCCCGTACTCCACAAGGAGAACCTGGAGTACGAGTACGTCGAGATGAAGCAGCGGAGCTACAAGTGAACATCACCCTGCGCGTATGGCGTCAGAAGGGGCCGGACGACGAGGGTCGGCTGGCCACGTACAAGCTCACCGACGTCTCCCCGGACATGTCGTTCCTGGAGATGCTCGACGTCCTCAACGAGAAGCTCACGCTGGAGAACGAGGACCCGGTCGCCTTCGACCACGACTGCCGTGAGGGCATCTGCGGTGCCTGCGGTGTCGTGATCGACGGTGAGGCGCACGGCCCCGAGCGCACCACGACCTGCCAGCTGCACATGCGCAGCTTCAACGACGGCGACACCATCACGGTGGAGCCGTGGCGGGCCAAGGCGTTCCCGGTCGTCAGGGACCTGGTCGTGGACCGCGGCGCGTTCGACCGCATCATCCAGGCGGGCGGCTACATCAGCGCCCCGACGGGCACCGCGCCGGACGCCCACGCCAACCCGATCCCGAAGCCGGACGCGGACCGCGCGTTCGACGCCGCGACCTGCATCGGCTGCGGCGCGTGCGTGGCGGCCTGCCCGAACGCCTCCAGCATGCTGTTCACCGCCGCGAAGGTCACGCACCTGGGCATGCTCCCGCAGGGACAGCCCGAGCGGTCCTCGCGCGTGGTGAAGATGATCAACCAGCAGGACGAGGAGGACTTCGGCGGCTGCACCAACATCGGTGAGTGCGCCGCGGTCTGCCCGAAGGGCATCCCGCTGGACACGATCTCGCAGCTCAACCGCGACCTGCTGGGCTCGCTCAGCAAGGGCGTCGGCTAGCCTCCGACCCCTGTCGCACCGCACGGGCCGCGCTCCTCCGGGGGCGCGGCCCGTCACTGTTCCCGGAGGTCACTCGGCCAGGCGGTGGAGCGGTTCGGCGTCCTGCTCCACCGTCTCCCCGGCGTGCTCCAGGACCCTGCGCGTCTGGCGGCTCGCGACGAAGTCCTCGACGGCGGTGACGACCGCGGCCTCGACGCTGACGCCGTCCTCCTCCGCGACCTCCCTGATCAGGGCGTGGAGGCCGTCGTGCATGTGCAGATGCATGTCCATGGCTCGAAGGTAACGGCTGACGGAGGCGGGCGTGCGGGAATCGCGGTGATCGACGTGTCGGAGTACGGGCGCGGCCCTCCCGGGCGGACTCAGCCCTCGTGCTCGCGCCAGTGCCGGGGCAGGTCCCCGTACCCGACGCCGATCGCCACGGCCTCCCCGTCCAGGCTCTCGACGTCCTCCCAGGCCACGTAGCGCTCGTGGCGGCGCATCCAGCCCAGCACCCGGTGCCACGGGAAGGGCGGCTCCAGCGACCCCCCGTAGCCGAGGCGGCCCGCGAACGCGCCCCGGCCCAGCACCAGGCCCAGGACGGTGTAGGAGTTCCCGTCGCGGCGCACGACCACGTCCTGGACCTCGCTGACCGTCCGGCCGGAGCTGTCCGTGACCCGGCGGCCGAGCAGTTCGCTGAACAGGAACCCGCTCATCGCCCCGCCCCCGGGATGCGCCCGATGACGTTGCGGCTCAGCCACCTCTCCGCCGCGCGGCTCCCCTCGGGGGCGGGTACGGACAGGTGCGTGGTGGGGGAGAACTCCACGACGTCGCCCACCTCGATCCGCACGGGTTCGTGCTCGGAGGGCCGCAGCCTCCTCAGTGTCGTGCGCCACAGCCTTCCCAGGCGTCCCGAGAGCCTCGGCCCCAGGGCGGCGGAGTCGGTGAGCAGCGCCGTCATGGTCGGCGAGGCCCCCTCCTCCCACGAGAACTCGACGTCGTCGGTCTTGCCCACCGGCTGCCCGTCGCGGTCGACGATCTGGCGGTCCAGCACGGCGAACCCGATCCGGAACACGGACCCGCGTCCCTGGTCCTGCGACATCTCACTGCCCCGCTTTCGTGTAGAGCATGAGGGGGATGGCGACCACCGACACCACGAGCAGGAGCACCAGGTAGACCGACCCGAGGATGTTGGTGAGGCGCGAGTTCACCCGGTCGCCCAGGTAGCGGCGGTCGTTGGCGACCACGAAGATCGGCAGGTAGGTGAGCGGCAGCGCCACCGCCGACAGCACGATGCTGTACTCGACCACCTTGATCGGGTCGATCCCGGTGAGGACGAAGAGGGCGCCCGCCACCAGGCCCAGCAGGATGACGGAGTGGAAGAGCGCCGCCCGCACGGGCGGCCGGGTCTTGCCCCACGGCCAGCCGAAGTACTGGGCCACGCTGTAGCCCGACGCCAGGGCCGACTCCAGGGCGGCGCCGAAGGTGGCCGCGAAGAAGCCCACGACGACCACGACCAGCCCGAGTCTGCCCAGCGCCGCGACCACCGGGAGCGCGACCTGGCCCAGGTCCTCCACGTGGACGTCCGCGGGCATGAGCCAGGTCGCCGCGCAGCCCATGATGGCCAGGGCGAGCAGGCCGCCCACCGGGAAGCCGAAGAAGATGTTGATCCGGGCCGTGGCCAGGTCCCGGGGGGTCCACCTCTCCTCCACCCCGCTGGAGGAGAAGAACAGGACCGAGTAGGGGGTCATCGTCGCGCCGAACAGCGCGATCGCGTAGTAGGACCACACCGGCCACTCCTCGTCCGGGGGAGGGGAGAGGCTCGTGGCGCTGGCCATGAGGCCGCCCCAGTCGGGGTTCAGCCGCCACAGGGCGACGGCGAACACGACCAGGGCCAGGCCGAGCAGCCCGTAGGTCTTCTCCATCCATCCGAACGGCATCCGCCACACGACCACCCAGACCAGGGCCATGGCCACCGGGACCCACAGCAGGTAGTGGACGCTGCTGGCGAGTTCGAGGGCGAGCGCGATACCGCCGATCTGCGCCGACATGGTCAGCAGGGTGATGACGTAGGACGCCAGCAGGTTGGCCAGGCCCGCCCGGGCGCCGAGCCGCTCGCGGACCAGGTCGAAGACGGCCCGGCCGCTGACGGCCGTGACGCGCGCTGCCATCTCGGTGAAGAGCATGATCCCGATGACGCCGAGGGGGATCACCCAGGCCAGGGACATCCCGAAGCGGGAGCCGACCACGGAGGCGGAGACCAGGTCGCCGATGTCCAGGAACCCGCCGACGGCGGTGAGCATGCCCAGGGTGAAGGACAGGAGGATCCTCACCGGAGCTCCTCCTGGAGCTCCACCAGGGCGGCGGCGGTCTCATGGAGCGCCCCGGCGGCCCTGGCCACTCCGTCGGGGTCCTCCCGCTTCAGCGCGATGCGCAGGGCGGACAGGTCGTGGACGGCGGCGTCGGACAGGTCCGTCAACTCGTCCCGCAGACCGTCGCAGCTCGGAGAGGGCGGCTGGAGGGCGCCGAAGGTGTCGGTGAGGGACCGGGCGGACTCCTCCACGTCCTGTGCGCTGACCTCCAGGTAGGGCTGGAACGCCCGGTCGTCCTCGGCCAGTTCCGCGACCAGCGTCCCCGTGCGGACGGCCGACAGCAGGTCCCCGGTGGTCTGCCGGGCGTCGTCGAGGTAGGCGTCCGCGGTCAGCGCCGGGGCGGTGCAGGCCGTGCCCGCCAGCGCGAGGGCCGCCGCCAGGGCGGTGAGCGCGCACCGCGTGAGGAGGCCCTGAGCCCCCCGGGGGCGCCCCGGCGGTGGCGGATCGCTGCGGGTCATGGCTCAGGACCCTAACCGCGCGGGGTCCGGTGGACGTGCCCATCCGCGGCGTGTCATCGGGGCGGTCGCGGGGTGTCGCCCGGGCGGCCGTGCCGCGCCGCAGGGGCGAGTCGCGGGGTGCCACCCGAGCGGTCGCGGGTGTTACCCGGGGCGGTCGCGCCATGCCGCGGGCGGGGCCACGGCATGTCATCCGGGCGGCCGTGCCGCGCCAGGGAGGGCCGGTCGTGCCGCGCCAGGGGGGCGGCGGCGGACGTCCTCGGGCCCGCCGCCCTCAGGCCCGGTAGCGCCGGGCGACCGCGTGGAAGGCCTCCTTGGGCTCCCAGGACGACGGGTCGTCCTCGGCCGTGCGCACCACGCCGAACCCGGCCGCGTCCAGGTCGTACACGGGGTTCTCGCTGTGCGGGAAGCCCGGCATGGCGAACGTGAACACGAACGCGCCGTGCACCCCCCGCTCCCGGTACAGCCCCAGCAGCGCGTCGAGGTACCCGGCCTGCACGGCCTCGTTGCGCGCGGTGCCCCGGCGCAGGCGCGGCGGATCGGCGAACCAGTTCACCGCGAGGAAGGACCCCGCCCCCCGCAGGTCGGCCCCGTCGTGGGCGCCGCAGCCGAACTCGGTGATCACCAGGGGCTTGGCGGAACCGCTCCGGAGGGCGTCCAGACGCCGCTCGTAGGCGTCGGCGTCGGTGCCGAACCGGTACAGGTTCACCCCGGCCAGGTCGAATCCCGACCAGTCCACCTCCTCCCAGCCCCCGGCCCCGTAGGTCACGGGCCCCCCGAAGTGCTCGCGGGCCACGTCCAGGGCCGCGGCGAGCAGCGCGGCGAGCCTGCGGTTCATCCGCCGTTCGAAGGGGCGGCGCAGCCACGGGCGGATGACGAACTGCAGGCGGGCGAAATCGCCCGCTCCGGGGAGCAGGCCGGGGGAGGTCAGCGAGAACTCCGTGCCGACCATGAGGGTCACCCGGTCCGGGTGCTCCAGTCGCAGCTCCTCGGCCATGCGGGCGGTGGCGGCCAGGTGCTCCAGCCGCTCGGCGACCGACGGGTTCTCCGGCTGCGGGCGCACCCACACGTCCAGCCCCGTCTCCAGGGCGGCGCGCGCGGCGGCCCGCTGGCGTTCGGTGTCGGCGCCGATCAGCATCACCGCGGTGCAGTGCAGGTCCTCGCGGATGACGCGCATGTCGCGCGCCGCCGCGTCCTCGGGTACGCCGTCGGTGTGATGGGAGATTCCTCGGATGTCCACGCGCCCATCCTGACAGGAGGCCCGGTGGATCAGAAGGCCCCGATCCGTCCCCGATCCGACCCCAGTCCGCTTCCGGTCCGTCCGCGGTCCGTTCCCGGTCCATCCCGGTCCGCCCGCGGTCCGTTCCCGGCCGGAAGCAGGGGCGCCAGGGGTGGCGGGCGACCGGGTCCAGGAGGCACCGGAACGCCGGAGGCACCGGGGGCGGCGGACGACCGGGTTCAGGAGGCGGCGGGGCGCAGCATGCAGTAGGCCGAGGGGGCCGCCGGGGGGTGGACCGCGCGCACCATCCGGAAGTCGTAGTCCTCGTAGTAGCCGATGTCCGCCGGGTCCGCCGTCTCCAGGTAGACCGGCACGCCGTCCGCGTCGGCCCGGGCCAGGCCCGCGCGCAGCAGCCGCGCCCTCGTGCCGGTCCCGTCCGCCGCGGGGTCGGCGCCCAGCACGCACAGGTACCAGTGCGGATCCTCCGGCACGGACGCCCTGAGCTCGCCGTTGTACCAGGCCAGCTCAGGCAGCCGGGACAGACCCACCAGCCGCGTCCAGTGCGGCAGCGACCGCAGCGGGACCGCGGCGCCCTCCCGCCCGGTGCCGGGCGGGGTCCACAGGGCGGCGCCCCGCACCACCGGCTCGCGCGCGGGGCCCTCCAGGGACTCCGCCACGACGGCGTGGCCGCCGGGGACGTGGCCGAACCCGGCCAGCAGCGCGCACGCGCGGAAGTTCTGCGCCAGGCGCAGGCCGTCGTCCGGGAAGAGCCACCGGAAGAGCGGGTCGTGGTAGAGGGCGCGGCTCAGCACCCGGGCCACGGCGGGCACGTCGTTCATGGTCGCGGTGCGGACCGCCTGTACCGCTGCGGGGATCACGGGCGCTGCCTCTTCCCTGGGGCCGGGGTTCCCCTGTGCCGGGGGCTCCGATCACCGCTCATGGTAGGGCGCGCGGCCGTCGCGGGTGGGGTGTTCTCCCAGGAAGGGGCAGCGGGTCCGCGAGGCCTCAGGAGGGGTCGCGCAGCAGGAAGTAGTTGGTCCCCGCCTCGGGGCTCTCCGCCTCCCGCACCAGCCGGAACCCGAACCGCTCGTAGAAGCCGACGGTCTTGGGGTTGAGCGTCTGGGTGAACACCGGCAGGCCCTCGGAGTCGGCGCGGTCCAGGCCCGAGGTGAGCAGTCCGCCGCCGACACCGGTGCCGGAGGCGGCCGGGTCCACGCCCAGCGCCGCCAGGTACAGGTGGGGCTCCTGGGGTGCGGCCAGCTTCCACTCGGCGAACACGCGCACGAACGCGGCCAGGCGGGTGCGGCCGATCAGGGGACCCCAGTGCGGCCAGGTGCGCAGCGACACCAGCTGGCCCTCGGGGTTGGCGGCGGGGGGCGCCCACAGCGCCGCGCCGCGCACCACCGGCGCCTCCTCGCTCTCGTCCCTGGTCTCGGCGACCCTGGTCCCACCCGAGGGGACGTAGCCGAAGCCCGCGGTCAGGGCGAAGAAGCGGCGCGTCCTGGCCATCCGCAGTTCGTCGTCGGGGAACAACCACCGGAAGAGCGGGTCCTCCTGCGCTGACCTGGCCAGAACGCGCGCGACACCGGCGACGTCGTCGATCGTGGCGGTACGGGAGGCTGCTGTGACGGTTGGACTCATCCCGGAATCTCTCTGATAGGGGCCTTTCGACCATGGTAGATCACGGAACCATCACGACAGTGCGGTGGTGGGGGTCGGGGCGTCCGCGGAGAGCGCGGCCGGGACCGGCTGGTCGAACACGTGGGCCCGCACCCAGGCGTGCATGGCGATCGCGGCCGCGGCCCCGGCGTTGATCGACCGGGTCGAACCGAACTGGGAGATCGACAGCACCGCCCGGCACACCCCCCGCACCTCCTCCGAGAGCCCCGGGCCCTCCTGCCCGAACACCAGCACCGCGTTCCTGGGCAGCGGGTAGGTCTCCAGCGGCACCGAGCCCGGCAGGTTGTCCACGCCGAGCAGCGCCAGCCCGCGCTCCTCGGCCCACGCCACCAGCGCCTCCGTGTCGGGGTGGTGGTGGACGTGCTGGTAGCGGTCGGTCACCATCGCGCCGCGCTTGTTCCAGCGGCGGCGGCCCACGATGTGCACGGCCGCGCACCCGAACGCGTTGGCGGTGCGCACGACCGAGCCGATGTTGAAGTCGTGCGTCCAGTTCTCCACGGCGACGTGGAAGGGGTGGCGCACGGTGTCGAGGTCGGCCACGATCGCCTCGCGCCGCCAGTACCGGTAGCGGTCCACGACGTTGCGGCGGTCGCCGCCGGCCAGCAGTTCGGGGTCGTAGTGGTCGCCCTCGGGCCAGGGGCCGTCCCACGGGCCCACGCCCACCTCGCGCGCCTCGTCCTCTTCGGCGCCGTCCGCGGACGCGCGGGAGGCGGGACCGCGGGCGGCGCCGGAGGGAGGGAACTGGGGTGCGGGGTGCTCGTTCATCCGTTCCAGCTTACGAACGCTCCGCGGTGGGGCCTCCTACAGGTTGATGTCCCCGTGGAAGTCGCGGCCCTGGAACACGCGCGCCCTGCCGCTGACGTCCCCCTGGATGCTGTTGTGCACGGCCCCGTCGCCCTCCTGGGAGACCTCGCGGCGCAGTTCCCCCATCAGTGCGCGGACGGCGGGGTCCTCGCGCTCCGCCCGCTCCAGGCGCTCGGCGACGGCGGCCAGCGCCTCGGGGTCCTCCGGCTCCAGGAGGGCGTCGTCCAGGACCTGCTGGGATTCGGGGTCGGAGCGGAAGCGCGCGAAGACCGCCTTGCGCAGGGACTTGAAGGCGGCGACGGTGCCTTCGGTCGCCGCCTCGGTGATCTTGCCGACCGCCCCGGTGACGACGGCGGCGGCGATGGTGAGGGTGACGGGGTCGGCCACGGGGGGACTCCTTCGTGAGGGAGATTGCGTTCGCCCCCAGTCTTCCCCCTCAGGCGCGGCTCTGTCGCCTCTTCGTGACGAGGAGTGCCGCCGCGCGCCAGCCGAGCATGGTCGCGGCGAGGAACAGGGAGGTGACGATGACGAAGCTAAGCGGGGCGCCCTCTCCCAGGAACACGCGCAGCGCCATCCCCGCGGCCACGGTCACGGCCCACACGAACACGCCCGTTGGCCAGATCCGGACAGGGGCGGCCCAGGCGCGGGTGACCGCCCAGCCCAGGACCGTCCCGGCGGCGAAGGGCCACGCGGTCCAGGCGGTCTCGGCCAGGGCCGTGCCGGATCCGTGGTCGGTCCTGCCGATCACGACGAAGGCCAGCACGCAGACCAGGTCGGCCAGCAGCGCGGCGAGGGCGCGTGGCGCGGTGGAGGAACGCATACGGCCAGGCTATGCCCGGGACGCGGGAGCGGTCGTGCGGGGCGTGTCCGGTGTCGCGACGCGTCGGCGGACCGCGTCCCCGGCCGGTCCGGTGGCGGGTGGGGATGTGGGGCGGGGGAGCGGCGGGGCGTGTGGGAATCAGCGGGGCAGGCGGTGCGGGAAAGCGGTGTCTAGCGGGGCAGGCGGCGCGGAGGGGGAACTAACGGGGCAGGTAGTGCGGAGGGGAACCAGCGGGGCGCATGGTGGGGACGGGAAAGCGGTGCCCAGCGGGGCAGGCAGTGCGGAGGGGGAACTAACGGGGCAGGTAGTGCGGAGGGGAACCAGCGGGGCGCATGGTGGGGACGGGAAGGCAGTGCCCAGCGGGGCGGATGGTGGGGGCGGGAAGGCGGTGGACCGGGCGGAGCGGGCGAGAACCATGACCGTCGCGGCCGTGTCCTAGGTTGGTGGTCGCCGATCGTGCCGACCGTGCCGACCGCCGGTGGCCAACGCGCCCCCGCGGCCCCACCCGAACCCCCGAAACCAGAAGGTCGTCCACGCCACATGAGCGCCGCCCCCTCGCCCATGCACCCCGGCTCCGTGCCGCCTCCCCTGCCGTCCGGTGTGCGACCCCTCGCCTCCGACGAGCCCCGGCGCATCGGCCCCTTCCGGGTGGTGGGCCGGATCGGCTCGGGCGGCATGGGCGTGGTCTACGCGGCGCTGGACGACGCCGACCGGCGGGTGGCGGTCAAGTGCGTGCACCGGGTCTACGCGGGCGACGCGGAGTTCCGGGAGCGCTTCGCCCGCGAGGTCGCCCTGGTGCGCCGGGTGCGCGCGGCCTGCGTGCCCGGGTTCGTGGGCGCCGACACCCGTGCCGAGGTCCCCTGGCTGGCCACCGAGTACGTCCCCGGGCCGACCCTGGACGCCCGTGTGCGGGCCCGAGGACCGCTCACCGGCGCGGCCCTCACCGCTTTCGCGCTGGGCGTGGCCGAGGCCCTGGCCGCGATCCACGGGACGGGCGTGGTGCACCGCGACCTCAAGCCCGGCAACGTCATCCTGTCCCCGGACGGCCCGAGGGTGCTGGACTTCGGTATCGCGCGGACGGTCGACGGCACCGCGCTCACCCGGACCGGCGGGCTGGTCGGCACGCCGGGATGGACCTCCCCGGAGCAGTACGCGGGGCGCGGGGCCACCGACCGCTCCGACATGTTCGCCTGGGGCGGACTGGTGGCCTTCGCCGCCACCGGACGCAACCCGTTCGGTGCGGGCTCCACCGACACCCTGGTGCCACGCGTGCTGTCCGAGCCGCCGGACCTGGAGGGCCTTCCCGGGGCCCTGCGCGCGCTGGTGGAGCGGACCCTGGACAAGGACCCGGCTCGGCGGCCGGACGCGGACGCGGCGCTGCGGGAGACGGCCGCGCTGCTGCGCGCCGCCTCCGGTGAGGACACCGGCGCGGACCTGCCCCGGCTCGTGGCACGGGCCTGGACCGGCGCAGCCGACCCCGACGACGGCCGGACCGACCTCTGGCGCTTCCACGCCCCGCCCCGGCGCTCCTGGGCGCGCCGCAACCAGCGGTCCCTGGCGGTCGGCGCGGCCGGACTCGCGCTCGCCGTGCTGGCCGGGACGGGGCTGACCGCCCTCTCCGGGGGAGGGGAGGACGGGCCCGGGACGACGGGCGACGGCACCTCCTCGGGAGCCTCCGCCCCGGACACCGCCGACGGGAACGGCACGGGACGGGGAAGCGCGGGGGAGGCGGGGGAGGACGTCCCCGCCGGGTACCGGGACCTGTACGCCACCGGAACCCTGGCCGTGGAGCCCGTCCCCGGCGACAGCGCCCGACTGGTCCGCACGCTCGAACCCGCGGCAGGGGACGGCGAAGCGCTGGACCAGCTGCGGCTGACCCTCACCCGGGGGGAGCGCTTCACGAACTCGGTCACCGTCACGGCCACCGCCGAGTACCTCCCCGACTTCGGCGGACTGAGCATCCACAGCGACGACTTCGCCTGGGCGTGGCAGATCACCCCCGAGCAGGACCACCTCGACTTCACCCGGCCCGGCAGCCGGGGCGTGCTCGCCGAACTCGACCCGGCGAACCCGGTGGCCGAGTTCACCGTGACGATCGTCGGCGCCGCCACCGGCGGCGTCTTCTACTACCTGCCCGCCGAGGTCCTGGACGAGGAGCAGCGGGTCGACCCCGGCTACCCCGGCGGCTTCTGCCACGTGGCACCGCAGCAGGGCCAGGAGCAGACCCTCCCCGGCTTCACCGACTCGCCGGGACTCGCCCCGCACGACGCCGCCCTGGTCGGCGGCGTCCCCGCCAACAGCTGCGCGTACCAGGAGTCCGACCCGTTCTCCTGAGCCGCAACGACCCACCCCGTCCCCGCACCCCAGGAAGTACACACGTTGACCTCCACGACCACTCCCCCCTTCGACCGGAAGCGGCTTCCCCCCGGCGTGGAACCGCCCGCCGGGGCCGACCCCGGGCGCATCGGCGGCTACAGCGTGGTCGGCCGCGTCGGGGCGGGCGGCATGGGGGCCGTCTACGCGGGCCTGGACCCGGACGGCGGCTGCGCCGCGGTCAAGGTCGTCCACGCCCACTTCGCCGCCGACCCCGACTTCCGGGCCCGGTTCGCCCGCGAGGTCGAGATGGTCAGGCGGGTGCGCGCCGCCTGCGCGCCCGCGTTCCTGGACGCCGACACGCAGGCGGACACGCCGTGGCTGGCCACCGAGTACGTGCCCGGCCTGACCCTGCGCCAGCACGTACGGCGGCACGGGCCGCTCTCCGGGGGCGTCCTGCTCGCCCTGGCGGTCGGCCTGGCCGAGGCGCTCACCGCGATCCACGGGACGGGCGTGGTGCACCGCGACCTCAAGCCCGGCAACGTCATCCTGTCCCCGACCGGCCCGAAGGTGCTCGACTTCGGGATCGCCCGCGCCGTGGAGGGCACCGCCCTCACCCGCACCGGAGGCCTGTTCGGCACCCCGGGGTGGGTGGCGCCGGAGCAGTACGAGGGGCAGGCCGCCAGCGACCGGTCCGACATGTTCGCCTGGGCGGGCCTGGTGGCCTTCGCCGCCACCGGCCGCGACCCCTTCGGCCGGGAGTCCGCCGAGGTGGTGTCCCACCGGGTCCGCAACGGCGAGCCGGACCTGGACGGGGTGCCGCCCGAACTCCTGGACCCGGTGCGGCGGGCGTTCGACAAGGACCCCGGGCGCAGGCCCTCGGCGGTCGAGGTGGTCACCGCGCTCACCTCCGGCTGGAACGCCACCCGGATCCAGCCGCTCCAGGGCGACCCGGTCACCGAGGTCGTCCCCGGCCTGCTCGCCACCGAATGGCGGGGGGTGGAAGTCCCCTCGCCCCGCCGGGTGCGCCGGTCCGGCCGGACGCCGCTGCTCGCGGCCACCGCGGCCGTCCTGGTCGCGGCGCTGGTCGGGACCTGGCTGGTCGTGCGCACCGGAGACGGTCAGGAGGCGGCCGACGGGGGGACCGCCTCCGGGGAGGAAACGGGCACCGGTGAGGACGCGGCCGACAGCACGGCGGGCAGCGGGGAGCCCACAGTGCGGACCGACCCCGAGAACACGGAGGCGGTGGTGGACGAGGCCGTCGAGCTGGCCCTCGGCGCGTCGAGCTTCGCGGCCTACTCCACGTCGAGGGACGCCGAGACGGGCATGGGGTACCCGGTCAACCACTCCTACACCGAGGACCCCGAACCCCGGTACTTCCAGAGCCACTACGCGGGACCGGCCACCTACATCACCCTGGAGATCGGCGAGGGGCCGGACGACGTCCTGGCCCGCACGGACTCCAACCTGGTCGGGGTGGTCGAGGGGGACTACTACCGTCCCGCGCCGGAGGAGCTGGAGGACGGGCCCCGGGCGGGCTGGACGTCCACCGTGGAGTCCCTCCGGGTCGTCCTCGGCGAGGGGAGCCAGGTCAGCTACCAGGGGGAGTCGGCGCCCCCCGTCACCGACTACCCCGAGGACATGACCGAGGGCATCGACCTGGGCGGGCGCGTGGGACACCACTACACCGGCAGTTACCCGGCGGCGCCCGACGAGCGCTTCGAGGGCCGGACCGGGGACCGGGACACCACCTTCGACCTGTGGATCGACGACGAGGGCTACCCGCAGCACTTCCAGACCTACGAGTCCTGGGAGGGCGAGGGGATCAACGGCACCCACCTGGACGGGTACTCCACGGTCGTCGGCTTCTTCCAGTTCAACGAACCCGTGGAGATCGAGGTCCCCGACGAGTCGGAGATCGCCGCCAGCAGGGAGGAGGCGGCCCCGCAGCCCGGGACCGGCTGAGCTCCGCGCCGCGTCGCGCGCAGGCGTCCGCGAGACCATCGGGGCGGAGCCGTCCCCGTCCCCGGCCCCGCCCCCGGACGACCGCGCCGTCCGGGCCCGCCCGGCGCCGCGCCCCCGCGCGCGGCACCGGGCGGGACGGCCCTACCCCTCGCCCCGGAGGTTCTCCTTGAGGAACTCCACCTGGAGCAGCATCAGGTTCTCCGCGACCGTCGGGTCCGAGGGCGAGTGCGTCACCCCCGACAGCGGCAGCACCGTGTGCGGGCGCCCCGCCGCCATCAGCGCCGACGACATCCGCTGCGTGTGCGCGAAGGCCACGTTGTCGTCCGCCAGACCGTGGACCATCATCAGCGGGCGCTCCAGCTTGGCCGCCTCCGCCAGCAGCGAGCTGCGCCCGTAGGCTCCCGGCTCGCCCCCGGGGGTGCCCAGGTAGCGCTCGGTGTAGTGGGTGTCGTACAGCTCCCAGTCGATGACCGGCGCGCCCGCGACCGCCGCGTGGAACACGTCCGGGCGGCGCAGCACCGCCAGTGCCGCCAGGTACCCGCCGAACGACCAGCCGTGGATGCCCACCCGCGACACGTCCAGGCAGTCGAACCGCTCCGCCGCGTCCTCCAGCGCCGCCACCTGGTCCTCCAGGACCGGCGCGGCCAGGTCGAGGTGGACGCTCTGCTCCCACTCCACCCCGAGGCCCGGCGTGCCCCGGCCGTCCGCGATGAGCACCGCGAACCCCTGTTCGGCGTACCACTGGGCGGTCAGGTACGCCCCGCGCGCGTTGAGCACCCGCTGGGCGTGCGGGCCGCCGTAGGGCGCCACCAGCACCGGCAGCGGGCGCAGCTCCTCCCGGTACCAGGACGGCAGCACCAGGGCGCTCGGGATCCGGCGCTCACCGGCGCGCCAGAACTCCACGCGCGGTTCCGGCAGGTCCGGGGCCTCGGCCAGGCTCCCGATCTCGGAGCAGGACCGGCGCGTCTCGGTGCTGGCGCCGCGCAGCACCACCGTGTGCGCGCCGGGGAAGTCCATCGACCGGTGCTGCACCACCAGCGTGTCGCCGCGCAGCCGTCCCGAACGCAGGCCGCTGTGCGCGCCCGAGTCCGCGGACCTGCTGCACCCGTGCCCGGGCACCTCCACCGGAGCGGACAGGCCCGTGTCCAGCTCGACCAGCCACAGCGACACGTCGCCGGGGCTCCCCGCGGGCGATCCCGAGTACAGGACCCGGTCGCCGTCCACGTCCACCACGCCGCGCACGTACACGTCCGCGGGGCTGACCGGGGCGTCGCCGACGTAGACCCGGCGCTCGCCCCCGGCCTCGCGGCCGATCCACACCAGGTCGCCCGAGCCGGTGTAGGCGGGCACGCCCGGCATCAGCTCGACCCACACGCCGTCGGACTCGGTGCGCGACTCCACCACCAGACCGGTCGCGGGGTCGGCGCTGAACAGGGTCAGCGTGCGCTGGTCGCGGCTCTGCGCGGTGAACACCACGGTCGGCGTGCCGTCCGGCCCGGTCGTCCAGCCGACCGTCGCCAGGTAGGGCAGGGCCTCGCGGTCCCACTCCACCCAGGCCGGTTCGGGCCGCTCGCCCCCGCGCGGGCCGACCGGGAACACGGCCAGGCGCACGTCGGCGTTGGCGCCGCCCGCGGGCGGGTAGCGCAGGGCCGTCGGCTCCTGGCCGGGGCTGCCGGGGTCGGAGACATACCAGGTGTTCACCCCGGACTCGTCCACGCGCGCGACGGCGAGCGCGGAGCCGTCGGGCGCCCACCAGAAGCCCCGGTAGCGCCCCATCTCCTCGGCGGCCACCAGCTCGGCCAGGCCCCACGTGACGTCGGGGCCGTCCGGTTCGACCACCGGGCGGTCGCCGTGGTCCGGCTCGGCGGCGGCGATGTCCAGGACGCGCACCGCGCCGCCGCTGACGTAGGCGATCCGGTCGCCCGCCGGGCTGATGCGCGGGTCCACGACGGGGGTGGTGGCGGGCAGTTCGCGCGGAGCGGCGTCGTCGCCGACCAGGTCGACGTAGAACAGCCGTCCGGACAGGGTGAACACCGCGCGGGTGAACGCCTCGTCCACCGAGTACGACACGATCCCGCCGCCGCTCTCGCGCAGCCGCTCGCGGCGGGGCCCCCCCCCNCCCGCTCCTCGGGCGGCAGGTTCTCGTCGTCGGCGCCCAGGGCCCGGGGGTCGGCGACCACCGTGTCCGTTCCCGCCCCCTCCGTGTCGTGCACCCACAGGCAGGTGGCCTTGTCCACCCCGTCGCGTCCCCGGAGGAAGGCGACGCGCCGTCCGTCCGGCGAGATCTGGAACGCGCGGGGGACACCGATCGAGAAGCGCTGCGTGCGGGCCTGTTGGCGAGGAAAGCTCATAGGCCGATTGTGTCCCATGCCGCACCCGACCGGGGAGCCGGTCGGCGGCCCGACGCCCCTCCGCGAAGTGTGCGATGTGGGAGGTGGCGCGCAGAAGCGACCGGTATCGTTCGCTACGTGACTGACAGGCGACTGATGATGGTGCACGCGCACCCCGACGACGAGAGCATCGTCACCGGAGCCACCCTGGCCAAGTACGCGGCCGAGGGTGCCGGTGTGACCCTGGTGACCTGCACGCTGGGGGAGGAGGGCGAGGTCATCCCCCAGGACCTCGCGCACCTGGCCTCCGACCGCGAGGGCACCCTCGGCGAGCACCGGATCGGCGAGCTGGACAAGGCGTGTCTGGCCCTCGGCGTGCGCGACCACCGCCTCCTGGGCGGCCCCGGCCGCTACCGGGACTCGGGGATGATGGGCGCGCCGACCAACGAGCACCCCCGGGCGTTCTGGGGCGCGGACGTGGAGGAGGCCGCCACGCTCCTGGCCGAGGTCATCCGCGAGGTCCGCCCGCACGTGCTGGTCAGCTACGACGAGCACGGCGGCTACGGGCACCCCGACCACATCCAGGCGCACAGGGTCACCCGGCGGGCCCTCCTCCGGGCCGGGGAACGGGCCATGCCCGGCACTCCCTGGCAGGTCCGCAAGCTCTACGCGATCGCACAGCCCGTCTCCCGCATCGAGGAGTCCATCGCGCGGCTGCGCGAGGAGTCCGGCTCCTTCACCCCGCCCGACCGGGTGTCCGACATCGCCAGGGGCACCCCCGAGACGGCGGTGACCACCCGCGTGGACGCCACCGGCCACTGGGCCGCCAAGGCGCTCGCGATGCGCGCCCACGCCACCCAGATCACGGTGGAGGGCGAGCGCTTCGCCCTGTCCAACGGCATCGCCCAGGAGATCGACGCCGTGGAGTACTTCACCCTGCTGGTGGGGCCGACGCCGCGCACCCACCACGGCGAGTACGAGACCGACCTGTTCGCGGGGCTGTGACCGCGACCGGTGGGGCCGAGCGTCTACCCTCGTCGCTGTGACCACCACACCTGAGACCGCCGCGCCCGCCGAGGGCGAGACCTCCGCCGGGTTCCTGTCGCCGGTGCTGACCGGGGCGACCCTCGTGGTCCTGCTGCTGCTCGGCGCCGTGGCGGGCATGTTCGGCACCACCGGCGCGGGCTGGCTGACCCTCTACTGGGGCGCGGGCGCGCCGGTCCAGGCCGCGAGCGCGGCCGGGCTGCTGGCCTTCCTGGCGCTGCTGTACGGCGTGTGCCGCCTGTGCGCGTGGGGCAGCCGCCGCACCTCCGGGGCGGCGGCCTTCGCGGTCGGCTACCTGGCCGCGCTGATAGGGATGGTCGGCTACATGCCCGGCGGCGACATCGTGCTCACGAACCACATCATGCACAACGCGTACCTCTTCGGGGTGATGCTGGTGCTGGTGTTCGCCGTGGTCCGCAGCTGGTCGCCCGTCCCGCCGCCCGGTTCCCCGAGGGCCGCAGCGCCGGGGAGCGGCGCGCCGTCCGCGGTCGGGGGCTCCCGGCGGACGCGGCCCTCCGAGCGGGCGCGGCCCTGGCGCGAGGGTTAGACGGAGTCCCCGACTGGTCCCCGACCGGTCCCCGAACGACGAGAGCCCGTGAGGCGCGTGCCTCACGGGCCCTGGGGCCTCGGTTCCGGTCAGGCCCAGAACTGGAGGAGCAGCTCGCCGTAGAAGGCGACGCCGCTGAACACCGGGTTGGGCAGCACCAGGTCGAACAGGCCGTACACCGCGTTCACCAGCAGGTCGTTCAGGCCCGGGAACCACAGGATCGCGAACACGGCCACCGAGCCGAACAGCGCGTTGTCGCGGGCCGCGGTGACCCACCCGCCGCGCTGCCAGGCGGCCAGCACCTCGAAGCCGTCCAGGCCGGGGACCGGCAGCAGGTTGATCACGGCGGCGGTCAGGTTCGCGAAGCACAGGAAGGCCATCGCCGAGATCGCCCAGTTGGTGGTGTCGTTGCCCGGGGGCACCAGGACGGACACGGTGACCGCGAACGCGGCGGACACCAGGAGGCTGGCCAGCGGTCCGGCGAGCGCCACCAGGACGCGGCGGCCCCGGGACGGGATGCGGTCCCAGTCCACGTAGGTGGGCGGACCGGTCATGCCGAAGGCGCCCAGGCCCAGGTAGACCGAGGGCAGGACCAGCCCGGCGAAGGCCTGCCGGTAGCCGAACGGGTTGAGCCGCAGGTAGGCGCTTCCGCGCAGGGAGCGGTCACCGGCCAGGTAGGCGGCGAGCGCGTGCGCGAACTCGTGGACGGCCAGGGAGACGATCCAGCCGAGCAGGATGAACAGCGGCGGGACCAGCGGGGTGACGCTGGTGCCCTCGGCGACCCACTCCAGCTCCGCGGCGGTCCACGAGAGCCAGCCCGCGAACCCCGCCAGACCCAGCAGCAGCACGAACACCGGGCTGGGCAGGAAGTCCGCCCAGCTCTCGGGGCGCGGGGCGGCGGGGTCGCTCTCGGAGGCGGCGGCCTCGGCGGCGTCCGGTTCGGCGGAGCCCTCCGGGGCGTCCGGCCGCGCGGACGGGGACCCGGAGGCCTTCTTCACGGCGCCCCGCGAGCGAGCGCCGGTCCCGGAGTCCTCGGCGTCGCCGGGGCCGTCGGTGTCCTCCCCCAGGTCCGGCCGGTTGAGGGCGTCCTCGGGCATCTGCTCCCATGGGTCGGCGACTGCCCCGCCGGCCTCGGGCACGTCGGTCGTCTCCGCCTTGCGCGGCGGCTCGGGCGCGGGCATGGTGCTCCTGCTGGTCTCGGGTGGTTCGCGCTCCAGGTTAGGCCCTGGTCGGCACCCCTTCGCAGCGGGTGGCCGATGAGGGGCGGGGGGTGCTCCCGTGCCCGGGGCCCCGGACACCGTTACGGCTCCCGGCCGCACCACGATCGCTTGCTACACCGCGGGTCCCGGGCGCACCATGCCCTCCGGGCGGGTCGGGCCCCGGGCACAGTCACGAACCGCAGCCGTACCGCGGTTCCCGGGCGCGCCGGGACCGGGGCCCCGGACGCCGCACGACCTCGGTCACACCACGGCCCGGGGCGCCACCGCAGACTGGTGCAGGCAGGCGATCGCGAACGCCCGCCCCGGGGCGGTCAGCTCCCGGCGCCCGGCGCCGTCGTCGTCGGTGAGCAGGCCCAGGGTCTCCAGCAGCCAGCTCACCGCCATCACCAGCGCGCGCACCTGGTCCGAGGCGGCCTCCGCGGTGCGCCGGTGCGACGCGGCGTGCCTGCCCGAGGGCGCGGGGGGTTCCACCGGCACCCACCCCGACTCGGTCAGCGCCCTCTCGGCCGCCTCCACGTCCGACTCGCCGCGCCGCGCGTGCGAGCCGCTGCCCTGCGGGGTGCGCGCCAGCAGCATGCCCAGCAGCGTCTCCGCCGCGGCCTGGTCCAGGCCCCCGGTGCGGCACAGGGTCTCGGTCGCCGCCTGCCACAGCGCCTCGGGGTCCTCCCGCAGCTGGCGACCGCGCCGCGTCAGGACCAGGCGGCGGCCCGACCGGCGCACCGCGCGCATCCCCCGCAGCGCCTGGTGCAGGGCGATCAGCTGGGTGGCGTCGGTCTCGCTGCGCGGCGGCTCGGGGGTGGTCCGCCACCCGAAGTCCTCGCACATCTGGCGCACCACGCCCGGCGAGATGTAGCCGATCTGGGTGAGCGCGATCCCCTCCGCGGCCAGGTCCAGCAGCCGCTGGAGCGGCGCCATCGCGGCCTCGGCGCCGCGCGGCACGTCGGCCCCCGCGATGATCTGGCCCACCAGCGGCCACAGGCGCTGGCGGTGCGGATGCGCGGACGAGCTCAGCCAGGCGCGCACCCGCTCCTCGCGTATCCGGTCCAGGTGGCTCAGCCCCCGGTTGTCCGGCTGGGTGAGGAACGACCGGGCGAACCGCTCCTGGGCGGGGCGCCACCCGCGCTTGCCGGGGCGCACGTCGCCCAGGGTGATCGCCAGCTCCAGCGCCGACGCGGTCTCGTTGCGGGCCACGATCTCGGCGTCGCCGACCGCCGTCCCCCAGGTCAGCTCGGGCAGGTCCGGCGGCTCCACGCCCGACTCCCACATGAGCCGCTCGTACATCGCCAGGCCCGCGGCGTGGTCCCCGTCGTAGACGGTGAGCAGGGCCGCGGTCTCCGGCGCCGAGCAGATCTGCGCGTACCGGTGCAGCTGGAGGAGGGCGAAGAGGTTGCCGAGGGCGCGGACCGCGAACAACTGGTCCTCGGCGGAGTCGTGGAAGCGGACCGGCAGCTCGAACCAGCAGAACCGCTGGACGGCGTGCTGGTTGAGCCTCTCGATCTCCTGCTCCGGAGCCAGCGTGTCCAGGGCCGACCGGGCCATGTCGGCCGCCCGCTCGTCCCGGCGTGCCAGCTCGGCGAGGGCGGACGCTACTGCTTCGCGCATGACGGGCGCTCACCACCTCCCCGCGTACCGGCGCCCGTTCCGCGTGGATGTGCCGCCGGGGGGCGCGATGCTTCGTTGTCGGTTCCTCGGCGGGCTGGCTGGACCCGCTGCGGAACTGTGCGTTTTCTACCCCGCAGGGCCCGAAGAATGCCACTGTCCAGGCGCGACATGCGCGCCGCGCGACGCCCGCCGGGCGGACGCCGCCTCACTTCGTGGAACCCGGAACGCACGGGGTTCAGGGCGTTCGCGGCGGGTTTCCGCCGCGGCGGCGAGGGGGTACGGGGGGAACGACCCGGCTCGCGGCGATCGTCGGCTCGGCGACCTCCACCGCGGAGCCGTCACGGCGGCGCACGGTGAGGACACCGTCGTCCCAGGACTCCACGACACCGACGATATCGGTGAACCCGCCCTCGGGGAGGCGTATTCGTACAGAGACTCGCCGACCGATGTCCGCAGGAGAGATCCTGTGGACCAGACGTCCTCCCATGTGCAAGGAAATGCCCCCCGATTGTGCGCTGGGTGTTCTCCGCCGTCATACTAGGACTACGACATCTGTGCCAATTGCTTGCAGAGCCCGGGAACAGGGGCAGGGCGCCCGCACGCCGGTCCCGGCCCGGGGTCTGCGAAGATCCCCGCCTCCCCCGTGGGACGCGGGGGTGAGACAAGGAGTACGACGTGACCTACGTCATCGCGCAGCCCTGTGTTGATGTACTGGACAAGGCGTGCATTGACGAGTGCCCCGTGGACTGCATCTACGAGGGCGACCGCATGCTCTATATCCACCCGGACGAGTGCGTTGACTGCGGTGCGTGTGAGCCGGTCTGCCCGGTGGAGGCCATCTACTACGAGGACGACCTCCCCGAGCAGTGGTCCGACTTCTACAAGGCCAACGTCGACTTCTTCGACGACCTGGGCTCCCCGGGCGGCGCCTCCAAGGTCGGCAAGATCGACCGCGACCACCCGCTCGTGGCCAAGCTGCCGCCGCAGGCCGAGTAGCCCGACGGCGCGCCGGGCGGGTTCCGGCGGTCCGAGGCCGGGGAGGACACCCGCGGCACCCCTATGGCGCAGAGGGTGCGCGGGCTCGCGCGGCCCGGCGCGGACGACCTGTCGCGCCGACCCCCGTGACGGGGTCGGCGCGATTCCTGTGTGACGTGTGGTCCCGTGTGACCTGTGGCAACAGACCCGACCTGGATGGAGCAAGTGCGATGGCCGAACGGCGACCCGTGGCGGAACGGCTCCCGACCTTCCCGTGGGACCGGCTGGCGCCGTACAAGCGCAGGGCCGCCGAGCACCCCGACGGCATCGTCGACCTGTCCGTCGGCACCCCCGTCGACCCGGTGCCCGCCCTCCTGCGCAAGGCCCTCGCCGACGCCGCCGACGCGCCCGGCTACCCCCAGACCTGGGGCACGCCCGCGCTGCGCGCCTCCGCCGCGGGCTGGCTGGAGCGCCGCCACGGCGTGCGCGTCGCGGAGGGCGCGGTCCTGCCCACCGTGGGCTCCAAGGAACTCGTGGCCTGGCTGCCCACGCTCCTGGGCCTCGGCGCGGGCGACACGGTCGTGCACCCCGAGCTGGCCTACCCCACCTACGACATCGGCGCGCGCGTGGCCGGCGCCACCCCGGTGGCCTCCGACGGCCTGACCCCGCTCGGCCCCGCCCCCGTCGGACTGGTGTGGGTGAACTCGCCGAGCAATCCGACCGGCCGGGTCCTGGGCACCGCGCACCTGCGCAAGGTGGTGGAGTGGGCCCGCGAGCGCGGCGCGATCGTGGCCTCCGACGAGTGCTACCTCGACCTGGGCTGGGACGGCGCCGAACCGGTGTCCATCCTGCACCCGGACGTGTGCGGCGGCTCCCACGACAACCTGCTGGCCGTGCACTCGCTGTCCAAGCGCTCCAACCTGGCCGGGTACCGCGCTGCCTTCGTCACCGGGGACCCCGCGCTGGTCGAGGAGCTGCTGGCGGTGCGCAAGCACGCCGGGATGATCGTCCCCGCGCCCGTCCAGGCGGCCATGCGCGCCGCCCTGGACGACGACGCGCACGCCGCCGAGCAGAAGGAGCGCTACCGGTCCCGCCGCACCAGGCTGCGCGAGGCCCTGGAGGGCGCGGGCTGGCGCATCGAGCACTCCGACGCCGGGCTGTACCTGTGGGCCAGCCACCCCGACCACGACGCCTGGGGCGCGGTGGCCCACCTCGCCGAGCGCGGCGTGCTGGTCGCTCCCGGGGACTTCTACGGCCAGGCGGGCTCCGGGCACGTGCGCGTGGCGTTCACCGCCACCGACGAGCGGGTCGGGGCCGCGGCCAAGCGCCTGGCCTGAGGCGGGGGCCGCCGCCCGGGCGGCCCTTCCTCCGGTTGTCCACAGGCGCACGGAGCCGCTGGCCGCCGCGTGCCGGAGTGTGGTCCCCTTGTCGCATTCGGGGCCCACCTCTCCCGGTGCCATGCGGCGTGCCCGCCCGGGCGACCGTCCACCGGCGCGCGGAGCCGGTTCCCGAGCGGGTCCGCGAACCGGCCCGGACCACCGGATCATTCCGGGGCCCGGATCAATCCAGGACCAGGCCGCCCCCGGTGTCGCCCCCGTCGGACGCCGCCCAGTCCTCGGCGTCGTCCGTGCCGTCCGAGGCCCGCCACCGCTGGCCGTCGTAGGAGACCGACGTCAGCCCGTACTCCTCGGCGTGGGCCACCGCCCACAGGGCCATCGACCAGCCCAGGTCGCCGGTCCGCGGCTCCTCGTCCCCGTCCAGCGGCAGGTCCGCCGGGTCGGTGCCGAACACCCGCTCCATCTCCTCCATGGCGGCGCCGGTGTCCGCGTCCCCGGACCGCAGGTCCTCCAGCCCCTCGGCGTCGTACCAGCACGTCAGCGCGGCCCCCTGCGTGCCGGTGAAGACCTCGGCCATCCGCGTGGACAGGCGCTCGTGCTGGTCGTAGGCGTAGCCGTCGGCGCTGCGCTGCACCGCCTGGGCCGCCTCGTAGACCGGGATGGACCTCCAACCCTCCACCTCCACCAGCTCCTCGTAGAACGAGCCGCTGGCGTACACCGGGTCGAGGATCTGCTCCGGGTCGCCCCACTCCTGCGAGGGCCGCTGCTGGAACAGCCCCAGGGAGTCCCGGTCGCCGTACTCCACGTTGTAGAACGCCGACTCCTGCCACACCGTCGCGAAGGCGATCGTCACGGCCTCCGGGGGCAGGTCCCGGCCGAACGCCACGCCTCCCACGGTGGCCGCGCTCGCGGCCTGCGCACCCTCCATCGAGTACCGGCCGTCGGACAGCGCCAGACGGCAGCCGGGCTGGGGCGGGGGAGTGGTGTCGATCGGCTCGAACGTGGTCAGCACGTAGTAGGCCCCGGCGACGAGGGAGCCGCAGACGAGGACCAGGGAGAGCAGGATCTTGACGAAGGCGGAGAGCCTCCGGCGCTTACTGGGCACGGGCGAACCAAGGGTCGGCGACAGGTGGGCGCGCCGCACCGGGAGGGGGCGTCGCGCGGGGGCGCACGCGGCGCCACGGCCGCATTGTAGCCGCCGCCACGGCGGGGGGCGGGCCGTGCGCGGAGGTGACGGCCGCCTCGGGGAGGGGGTGCCCCCGCACCCGGCGCGAGCGGCTAACGTGTGTGCACATGACCAGCTCGTACTCCAGCCCGCTGCCCGACCGGATCGACGAACTCTGGGAGAGCCGCGCCGAGCTCACGCCCGGCCACACCGAGGCCCGTGAGACCATCATCGGCGCGATCGACCAGATCGACGAGGGCAAGGCCCGCGTGGCCTTCGTCGACCCCTCCACCGACGAGGTCGTGGTCGACGAGCGCGCCAAGCGCTCCATCCTCCTCGGCTTCAAGGTCCTGGAGATGAAGGAGTCGCACGTCGGCGACTTCTACCACCACGACCGCATGCCGCTCAAGACCCGCTTCGACGGCGTCCGCGTCGTCGCCGGGGCGATCGCCCGCTGGGGCTCCTACCTCGCCCCGGGCGTCGTCCTGATGCCGTCCTTCACCAACATCGGCGCCTACGTCGGCTCCGGCACCATGGTCGACACCTGGGCCACGGTCGGCTCCTGCGCCCAGGTCGGCGAGAACGTCCACCTGTCCGGCGGCGTCGGCGTCGGCGGCGTCCTCGAACCGCCGCAGGCCTCCCCGGTCGTCATCGAGGACGACGCCTTCCTCGGCTCCCGCAGCATGGTCGTCGAGGGCGCCCGCGTGCGCAAGGGCGCCAAGCTCGGCGCGGGCACCATCCTCACCTCCTCCACCCGCGTGTTCGACGCCGAGACCGGCGAGGAGCTCCCGCGCGGCGAGGCCCCGGCCTGGTCGGTGTGCGTCACCGCCAACCGCGCCAAGAGCTTCCCCGGCGGCGACTTCGGCATGCCGGTGCTGCTCGTGCTCAAGCGCCTGAAGGAGGGGCAGGAGCACGACAAGCTCGCGCTCAACGACCTGCTCCGCGAGCACGGCGTCAACGCCTGACCCGTCCGCACCTCCTCCGGGGCGCCCTTCCGTACGGGGGGCGCCCCGGCCGTGTTCCACGGTGAGTTCTGTTCGAGCCCCCGGTTGCCCCAGACTGGGGGCAGCGGTTATCCGGACGGGGGACGCCTGTTCCGCCGCCCGACGGCCACCCAACCTCACCGAAACGGGGCGACACATGCTGGACCTGACCTCGGACGCCGCGGCCCTGACCGCAGCCCTCGTGGACATCCGATCCGAGAGCGGCGACGAGAAGGTCCTCGCCGACGCGGTCGAGGGCGCCCTGTCGGCCCTGCCCCACCTGCGGGTCAGCCGCGACGGCGACGCCGTCGTCGCCCGCACGGACCTGGGACGACCCCGCCGCGTCGTCATCGCCGGGCACATCGACACCGTCCCCATCGTCGACAACGTGCCCTCCCGCGTCGTCGGGGACCGCCTCTACGGGTGCGGCACCTCGGACATGAAGGCCGGTGTCGCCGTCCAGCTCAGGCTGGCCGCCCTGGTCGCCGAGCCGGTGCACGACGTCACCTACGTCTTCTACGACAACGAGGAGGTCGACGCCTCCCGCAACGGCCTGCTCCGGCTGTCCCGCGACCACCCCGAGTGGCTGGCGGGGGACTTCGCGGTCCTCATGGAGCCCACCGACGGCGTCATCGAGGGCGGCTGCCAGGGCACCATGCGCGTGGAGGTCACCACCCGGGGCAAGCGCGCCCACAGCGCCCGCTCGTGGATGGGCGTGAACGCCATCCACGGCGCCGGAGCCGTCCTGGACGTCCTGCGCGCCTACACCCCGCGCGAGCCCGAGGTGGAGGGGCTGCGCTTCCACGAGGGCCTCAACGCCGTGGCCATCGAGGGCGGGGTCGCGGGCAACGTCATCCCCGACGCGTGCGTGGTCAGGGTCAACTACCGCTTCGCCCCCGACCTGTCCGTCGCCGACGCCGAGGCGCACCTGCGCGAGGTCTTCGACGGGTTCGAGGTCGCCGTGGTCGACGCCGCCGCCCCCGCGCGGCCCGGGCTGGACGAGCCCTCGGCCGCGGCGTTCGTCACCGCGGTGGGGGAGGGCAGCGCCCGCGCCAAGCTCGGCTGGACCGACGTCTCCCGCTTCTCCGAGCTGGGCGTGCCCGCCGTCAACTACGGCCCCGGCGACCCGACGCTCGCCCACACCAAGGACGAGTACGCCGAGATCCCCCGGATCCACGAGGCCGAGGAGCGCATGGTCGCCTGGCTGTCGGGCACCCGCTGAACCCCCGCCGCGCCCCGGCCGGCGGGTCCGTGACCAGTCCGGACACCGGCCGGGGCGGCGAAAAGGCCGTTTGCGGTCACCCCTGTGAAACGTGTGGTTCAGGTGTGAGCCGGTTCCACGCGGATAGCTTTACTCCATGATGGAAGAAGAAGAGACCGTACGACGCGCAGGGCCCCTCACCTACCGGGGCGACTCCATCCCCAACACCACCACCGACCAGCGCCTCCTCGACCAGCGGGGCCCCACGGACTGGGTGCACACCGACCCGTGGCGGGTGCTGCGCATCCAGTCGGAGTTCGTGGAGGGCTTCGGCCTGCTCTCGGAGCTGCCCTCGGCGGTGAGCGTGTTCGGATCGGCCCGCCTGCGGCCCGGGAACCGCTACTACGACATCGGCGTCCAGATGGGCGCCAAGCTGGCGGAGGCCGGGTACGCCACCATCACCGGCGGCGGGCCGGGGATGATGGAGGCGGTCAACAAGGGCGCCCAGCAGGCGGGCGGGCTGTCCGTCGGGCTCGGCATCGAGCTGCCGTTCGAACAGACGCTCAACGACTACGTCGACATCGGGGTGACCTTCCGGTACTTCTTCGTCCGCAAGACGATGTTCGTGAAGTACTCCCAGGCGTTCGTGGTCCTGCCCGGGGGCTTCGGCACCCTGGACGAGCTGTTCGAGGCGGCCACCCTCGTGCAGACCAACAAGGTCACCCGCTTCCCGATCGTGCTGGTCGGCACCGAGTTCTGGGGCGGGATGCGGGACTGGATCCGCTCCAGCCTGATGGAGAACCAGCTCATCAAGTCGCACGACATGGAGCTGGTCCAGGTGACCGACGACCTCGACGAGGTGGTCGACATCATCCGCAAGTCCCACCTGGACATCACGCGCCAGCACGAGCAGTCGGAGGAGCACCCCGGCCCGGAACAGTAGCCGGAACAGCAGGGGGAGGGCGGGCGACGACCCGCGGGGGGAGAGCGGCGCGACGCCGGGGGACGGCGCACGGCCCCCGGCCGCGCGCCGTCCCGGCCCGGCCGCGCGCCGTCCCGGCCCGGGCGGCGCGGTGGTCCCGGCGGGGTGCGCCCCCGGACGACCGCGACGGCCGTACCCCGCCCGGGCGGCGTGTGGCACGATCGTGTCCGTGCCTGTTCTCATCATGGTCCTCGTCGCCGCCGCCGCGCTCGCCGTCCTCGTGGGCGTCGTCTACATCGTGCTCGGCAAGGGCGGCCAGCTCGCCCGCTTCGAGGCCGACCACCCCCCGCTCGCCCTGCCCGAAGACCGGCCCGTCAAGGCGTTCGACCTGGGCCGCCTGATGCTGCCCCTGGCCATGTGGGGCTACCACGTGCGCGCCGTGGACGAGCTGCTGCTGCGCCTCACCGCCACGCTGCGCGAGCGCGAGGAGCACATCCAGGACCTGGAGTGGCGCCTGTCGCGCCTGGACCCCTCCTACGTCCCGGAGGGGACCGGCCCGATCCCCGGGGCGCACCTGCCCGGGGACGCCTACGCCCCCGGGCAGAGCGCGCGCGGTCCCGTCGCGGCCGGGAGCACCGGAGCCGGGAGCAGCGCGTTCGGGGGCTTCGGGAGCGGCGCCTTCCGGCCCGGGGCCGTGACCGGATCCGCGGACTCCGCCGCCCGGGGCCAGGGGCTCACCAGGGCCGTGGGGACCACCGCGCCCATGGAGGCCACGGGGACCACCGCGCCCACCGAGGTCATCGGGGGCTCCGGGGCCGCGGAGGGGCCGGAGGCCGGGGAGAAGCCGGAGACCGAGGAGAACGCCGCGCGCTCGGAGGGCCCTGGGAGTTCCGAGTCCGTCTGGAGTCCTGAGCCCACCGGAAGTTCCGAGTCCGACCGGCACTCCGATCCTGCCGGGAGCCCTGAATCCGATCGGCACTCCGATCCTGCCGTGAGCCCCGAGTCCGATCGGTACTCCGATCCTGCCGGGAGCCCTGAGTCCATCCGGTACTCCGAGCCTGCCGGGGGGCCTGAGCCCGCCCCGAGTTCCGAGTCCGTCTGGAGTCCTGGGCCCACCCGGCACCCCGAGCCCGCTGGAAGTCCCGAGCCCGCCGTGAGCCCCGAACCCACCGCGAGTCCCGAGTCCGACCCGGACTCCGGAGACGCGGAGGGTTCCGACGGGGCCGGGACGCCCGGGGAACCGACGGCCACCGGGACCGGGAAGCGCCCCGAGAGCGCGGGAGGATCCCGGGCCGCGGACGGCCCCGACAGCTCCCCGTCCCGCGGCGGCGAACGCTGACCCCGCACCCGAAACTGTGACGCGGGACACGTTCGTTGGCACCCCCCTGACCTGGCGTTCGCCTTTTCCTATGCCGTGCATCACAGCCCCAGCATGGTTATCGGGCGAAACCTGTGGGTTCCGGTGCTCTATCCTCGGTCGCTGTATCCGCGTTCCCCCCGCTCCGCCGGAGCGGGTGCATCACCGTTGAGGATGGCGAGGATGGACACAGCAGCCGAACTGGAGTCGGGAGCCGACGACCGGCGCGAAGGGCCCGCTTCCTCCGTGACAGCCGCCTCCCCCGTGCAACAGCTGTCCCTGTGGCCGCCGCCCCGGTCGACCCGGCACAGCGGCAGGCGCCGCCGCCAGTTCGCCGTTCTGGGCGTGGTCGCGCTGGCCGTCCTCCTGGTCGGCGGAGGGGCCACCGCGTGGGCCCTGCTGGCCGACGGCGAGGAGGTCCCGCAGGAGGCCCCGGCCCCGGCGGAGGAGTTCGTCGGCGCCTGGGCGGGCGAGATGGTCCAGGTGAACACCGAGGGCCAGCACGTCGCCGACTGGCACGCCGAGGTGCGGATCGAGGAGGGCGCCGAGCGCGGCAGCACCGCCTGGACGACCTTCACCTGCTCGGGGACGCTCGTGCTGTCCGCGGGCGACAACGACCGGCGCGTCTACGCCTACACCGAGACCGCCGACCCCGAGGACCGCTGCGTCGACGAGGCCGAGCTGACCCTGTCGCCCGTCGCGGACGGCGGGCTGAAGGCGGAGTGGTCCTCGATCACCGACGAGGGCACCCGAATGACATCGACGGGTCCTCTGAGCTGATCCGGTCGTCCGGATCACCGCCCGCTCCGGGCGCTGGTCCGACCGCCGGGAGGCGGTGCCGTCCCGGAGCCGTCCGACCGCGGCCCTCGGGGAGACGGGTTCCCGCTGGGAACGAAAGCCCAGGTCGGAGTTGTTGCTCAGGTGCTGTCGGACTTTCGGGTCCGGCCCGCCGCCCCGTGCGCGGGCCCGCGCGGGTCCCCGTGCGCTCACCGGGTTTCGGCCAGTACCGATATAACCTTACTGACCGACGTTTCCTCGTTGGTGGAAACCGCCGGAGGCGGCCCGGACGCCGACTGGCGCACACACGGGGGCCAACCTCCGAGATAATGGTCGAAGAGTGATTCACGTCCCTTAAGCCACACGGGCACGAGTCACACGGAACCGGCCTACGGCTCCGGAGCCGAGACGGGCCAAGCGGATCGGCGCCGGTGCTGTGGGTCGGCCCCGGTCACCCGCGAGGAACACCTAGAAAGGGGAATGGCATGGCGGCGATGAAGCCGAGGACCAGCGACGGGCCGATGGAGGTCACCAAGGAGGGTCGCGGCATCATCATGCGGGTCCCGCTGGAGGGGGGCGGACGCCTGGTCGTCGAGCTGACGCCGGCCGAGGCGACCGAACTCCGGGACGCGCTCAAGGGTGTCGTCGGCTAGGTCCGGCACCACGTTCTTCCCTCCCCCACCCGGGCCGGAACGCCCGACGACCCCCGAGGTCGTAGACCCCCATGACAGCGAACGATTGTGAGCGGCCTGTGCCATTCGCCACGGAGATCCAGCCCCGTTCGGGGAGCCTCGCCGAATCCACCGCGGACCTGCTGGTCCTTCCCGTCCTCTCGGGAGACGGCGGACCCGCGGAGGTCGAAGGGGTCGCCGAGGGCGGCCTGACACAGGTGCTTCCGGCTCCGCTCACCGATCTGTTCGCGCACTACTCGCTCGCCGGGAAACCCGGCGAGCTGGCCCAGTTCCCGGTGCCCCGGGACCAGGGGCTGGTACGGCTGGCTCTTCTGGGGGTCGGTTCGGGTTCCCCCGACGACCTCCGGAAGGCCGGCGCAGCCCTGTCCCGGGCCGCCCGGGGAAGAGAGCGGGTCGCCCTGGCCTGGCCGGGGGTCGGCGGCGACGCCGCCACCGCCTTCGCCGAGGGCGCCCTCCTGGCCTCCTACACGTTCAGCCTCAAGACCGCCGAACCCCCGGCGGACAGACGACCCGCCCCGGTGATCGAGGTGGTGGGCGCCGGGGACCTCGCCGACGCACTGGAGCGCGGCACCCGGCTGGCCGCGGCCACCGCCCTGGCCCGCGACCTCATCAACACCCCGTCCCTGACCAAGGACCCCGAGTGGATGGCCGCCCGCGCCCGCGAGGTCGCCGCCGACTCCGGTCTCCAGATCCGGGTCTGGGACGAGCGGGAGCTGGAGGACGAGGGCTTCGGCGCCATCCTCGGCGTCGGCCGGGGCTCCTCACGCCCCCCGCGGCTGGTCCAGCTCTCCTACACCCCCGCCGACCCCGCCGCGCACGTGGTGCTGGTCGGCAAGGGCATCACCTTCGACACCGGCGGCCTCTCGCTCAAGCCCAACGACAACATGTCGCTGATGAAGACCGACATGAGCGGCTCGGCGGTCGTGCTCGCGGTGCTGTCCGCGCTGTCGGCCGTGGGCGCCCCGGTCCGGGTGACCGGCCTGCTGGCGCTGGCCGAGAACGCCTTCGGCGGCGACGCCACCCGCATCGGCGACGTGCTCACCACCTACGGCGGCACGACCGTCGAGGTGCTCAACTCCGACGCCGAGGGCCGCCTGGTCCTGGCCGACGCCATGGGCTACGCGGTCGCCGAGCTGGCCCCGGACGTGCTCGTGGACGTGGCCACCCTCACCGGCGCGGCCAAGGTCGCGCTCGGTACGGGCATGGGCGCCCTGTACAGCACCGACGACGCGCTCGCCGCGCAGATCGAGACCGCCGGTCAGGCCTCCGGCGAGCCCCTGTGGCGCATGCCGCTGACCGAGGAGTACGTCGAGACCACCAAGTCCCGCGTGGCGGACCTGGCCAACATCGGCACCCGCCGCGACTTCGGCCCGGCGGGCGCCACCGACGCCGCGCTGTTCCTGCGCGAGTTCACCGGCGGCCTGCCCTGGGCCCACCTGGACATCGCGGGCCCCGGCCGGTCGACCAAGGAGAGCGGCCTGCTCAGCAAGGGCGGCACGGCCTTCGCCACGCGCACCCTGCTGCGCTGGCTCGCCGAGCGTTAGAACGGGTCCGGACCGGGAACCCTCCCCCCGCCTCGGCGGGGAGGGGGCCTCACCCCGGCAGGACGCGCTGGAACTCGTGGAGGCGCTCCACCGGGCGGAAGCCCAGGCGCAGGTTGACCCCGAGCATGGGGGCGTTCTCCGGGGCGTTCCAGGTGCGGACCTGGACCCGCTCGGGGAACTCCGCGGCCAGGACCTCCAGGTTGCGCAGCTTCAGCGCCGAGCCCAGGCGGTTGCCCCGGTGCTCGGGCGCCACCAGGGTGTCCTCCTGGTAGGCGGCGCCCTCCCCCTCGGGCAGGGCGATCTCGCTGTACCCGGCCAGCCCGCCGGAGGAGGCCCGGGCCGCGCAGACGAGCGTGCGGTACCGCTGGGCGCGGCGGCGCTCCTCCTGGTCACGGACGCGCGCGGGGTCCCAGAGCCCGCGCTCGAAGGCCGTCTCCCCGAGCGGGACGTCGGCCTGCATCCGCGTGCGCAGCCGCGCGTAGTCGGCCAGCAGCTCCTCGGGGCACGCGTCCGTCCAGGTCAGCAGCTCGTAGCGGGATCCGAGGGCGAGCACGTCGGCGCCGAACTCCTCGCGGACCCGCGCGGCCAACGGGAGTTCCAGGACGTAGTAGTCCTCCTCGTGGACCGCCCCGAACCCGCGCGCGAGCGCGAAGCGGGCGCCGGGCCAGTCCCCGAAGGACCGGCCGGTGGGGAGTTGGACCTCGCTCAGCACGGTCGTGCGGCCCTCGTCGGCCAGGACGCGCTCCGCGTGCTCCCACAGGCGGCTCCCGTGGCCCCGGCGCCGCACCCCGACGGGCACGCTGACGTCCGCCTCGGCCAGGTGCAGGTTGTCCCGGTCTCCGAACTCCAGCAGCAGCGCGCCCACGACCCCGCCGTCCTCCCCGTGGGCCGCGTAGGCCAGGGCCCGCCGCTCACCCCCGCGTCCGGAGAGCACCGCGCGCAGGGAGTCCGGGTGCGGGAGCGGGACCACCCCGGGGTCGCGGTCGGCGAGCGAGGCCGCGCGCACGGCCGCGTACCAGGCGTCGAAGGCGGCGGGGTCCGTGCTGTCGATGCGGCTGATCACCGTGGTCCGGGTCCTTTCCGTGGATGCGGCTGCGCCCTCCGGCGCGGCGGACGCCGCCCGTGTGGCCGAGCGCCGCCTGCGTGGCCGAGCGCCGCCTGCGTGGCCGAGCGCCGCCCGTGTGGCCGAGCGCCGCTCGTGTGGCCGAGCGCCGCTCGTGTGGCCGAGCGCCGCTCGTGTGGCCGACCGCCGCCCGCGCGGCCGACCGCCGCCTCCGGAGGTCGGCCGACCGTGCGCGCCGGGGCGCACGAGGGCCGCCGGTAGCGGGGACGGCGAGGCGGGGAGCCCCGGGGGCGGGCGCGCGCCGCTTCCCGTGGCGGTCGGGGGCAGCGCGAAGTGGGCGGGCCCGGGGGACCCCCCGTCTCCCAGCCTCCCCGAACGGAAGGCGCGCCGGTAGCCCCCGCGGGAACCTGTGGACAACGCCCGCCCGACCGGTGGACGGCGGTCAGCGGATGGCGGCCAGCAGCCCCTCGCCCACCGGCATCAGCATGGGGATGAACTCCTCCCCCTCCCGCACGCGGCGGATCACCTCGCGCACGGCGGTCTCGCGGGGGTCGGGCACGCGCAGCGGGCCGTCCGGCTCGCTGGAGGCCACCATGGCGCCGTTGAACACCACCATCCCGCCCCGGCGCAGCAGGCGCAGCGCCTCGTCCATGTACAGGGGGTAGGACACCGTGTCGGCGTCCACGAACACCAGGTCGTACCCGCCGTCGGTCAGCCGCGGCAGCACCTCCAGGGCCGTCCCGCGGATCAGCCGGGCCCGGC